>NZ_JBIDFJ010000005.1:178046-196992 GCF_046635705.1 Gilliamella sp. CG25
GATGCACCATTTTTACGAACTTACAAGCATCCGTAGCTCAGCTGGATAGAGCACTCGGCTTCGAACCGAGCGGTCAGGGGTTCGAATCCCTTCGGGTGCGCCATTTAAGCATCCCAAAAGATTCTTCGATTTATGCTAATCAATCAAAGGTTATAATGTGTAAAACCACCTAAAAAATTATTCTATACGCATATATTAATCATCTGCTCTACACGTTAGCATGTTTACCAATACCCCAAAAATGCTTATATAAAACGCTCTACAACGCTTTTTATGTTTCTCAGGCATCTAATGTCATCTATTCCTACCCAAGCCCTAAAAAGTGTTTTAAGCAAGATTAGAAGTCAAAGTGCACATTCTAAGTTAATACTAAAATGAAAAATGAACACCATAATAAAAGCGTTATGATTCCACAAATTATGCCTGTTGTTGCAAAACCAAAACCTCTTTTATTATTATTTTTTATATCACTCATAGCAACAGCACTCAATACTATAGCGACAATAGCGACGACAATACTTAAAATATTGATGACCAAAATAGAAACCAGTGATGAAATTCCGCAACTCATCCCCGCTATAGCTAAACCACTTGTTGCTTTATATTGTTGTTGATCCATTTATCTTTTGCCCCTTGATACTTTTGAAAAATAAAATAAATAGCAGTTAAGTATAAGATTATCGTTTTAGCAGATCAATATAAGATATATTTCACTTTATCAATCATAAATCACCGCTATTCAAATTATTTTCATGATAGATGCGAATAAGATCGATATCAGTAGCAATTGACATATAACAATAACTAAATGATTTAGATAATGATTTAATACTGTATAAAAATAGGAAAATAGATTTAAAACCAATATGAAACATCGGGATGATAAAATTTACCAAAAAATGATTGTTAATAACTTGTATTTGTTTTTCTTTTATGAATAATAGTCGAGATAAAATATTCAGCAGTATAAGCAAGAAAAATAAATGATAAAATAATTGCTTTTATCCAATTGAACTACATTGATTGACGAATATCAGTTAGATTTCTTCGGGTATACCACTCTGGTTGAATCCCGATATAAATCGAGTATACTAAGCTCAAACTTTAAATATTTATAATCAGTCTGCTTTTTTATTTTAAATATGGTCGTCGCTATATTAAAATAACCATTAAAGTAGATAGATATCTTTAATTAATCATAATGGACTTTTTTTATGTTGGACCCGAATTTACTCCGAAATGAATTGGATCTTGTCGCTACTAAATTAGCGCGCCGTGGATTTAAATTAGATGTTGATAGTATTCGTCAACTTGAAGAAAAACGTAAAGTACTACAAGTTGAAACCGAAAGCTTACAGGCAGAGCGTAATGCACGTTCTAAAGCTATTGGTGAAGCTAAAGCTCGTGGTGAAGATATCACGTCCGTACGTGAAGAAGTCAATAAGCTTGGTGAAAGACTCAACAGCGCTAAAGCTGAGCTAGAAATCTTACTGAATCAAATTAAAGATATTGCTTCAAATATTCCAAATATACCGGATGATTCTGTACCTGACGGTAAAGACGAAAATGATAATGTTGAAATATCGCGTTTTGGTACGCCAAGAACATTTGATTTTCAAGTAAAAGATCATGTTGCTTTAGGTGAACGTTTTGGTGGGCTTGACTTTGCTGCGGGTGTAAAACTCACTGGGGCTCGATTTGTGGTGATGAAATCTCAAATTGCGCGTTTACACCGTGCTATCGCTCAATTCATGTTAGACCTTCATACCGAGCAGCATGGCTATGCTGAAATTTACGTACCTTATTTAGTTAATAAGGCCACTTTATTTGGAACAGGTCAATTACCAAAATTTGCAGGTGACCTATTTCACACAAAACCGCTCGATGAAGAAGCAGAAAGCAGTAATTATGCATTAATCCCAACCGCTGAAGTTCCGGTAACAAACTTAGTGCGTGATGAAATTTTAGATGAAAGTGAGCTTCCATTAAAAATGACCGCTCATACACCTTGTTTCCGTTCTGAAGCAGGATCTTATGGTAAAGACACACGTGGTTTAATTCGTATGCACCAATTTGATAAAGTTGAGTTAGTGCAAATAGTGAAACCAGAAGAATCCATGCAAGCGTTAGAAGAGCTTACTGCTCATGCTGAAAAAGTGTTGCAGCTATTAGAACTGCCTTATCGAAAAATTGTGCTATGTACCGGTGATATGGGCTTTGGTTCTTGTAAGACCTATGATCTTGAAGTTTGGGTTCCTGCTCAAAACACTTATCGAGAAATCTCTTCTTGCTCTAATATGTGGGATTTCCAAGCACGTCGTATGCAAGCTCGTTATCGTAGCAAAGCAGACAATAAAACTTATTTAGTCCATACTTTAAATGGTTCTGGATTAGCGGTAGGGCGTACATTGGTTGCCATTATGGAAAACTATCAGCAAGCTGATGGAAGCATTAAAGTTCCATCCGTTTTAGTCCCATACATGAATGGTGTCGAAGTAATAGGCTAAAAAACGTTTTTTAACCCTATAATAGCGCTATTCATTAGCGCTATTTTTTTATTAATTAAGGTGAAATCATGATAAAAGGTGTTGTCCTGTCAATACTCGCATCATGCCTTTTTGGCTTACTTTATTATTATCCCGTGTTATTGCATCCCTTGTCAGTTATTGATATCTTTTGCTGGCGATTGTTGACTTCTTTTCCTGCGATTGTGATTCTAATTTTAATTGAAAAACAGTGGTCTGCCATTCATCTACTTTTTGTCCGTATAAAAACACATCCCCTTCTCTTAATTGGGTTATTGTGCTCATCACTATTATTGACAGTCCAGATGATGATCTTTATCTGGGCGCCTATCAACGGACATGGCTTGTCAGCTTCTTTAGGCTATTTTCTACTACCGTTAACCATGGTTATTTCAGGACAACTGTTTTATCAAGAAAAGCTCAGTTTTTTACAAAAAATAACAGTGGGGCTTGCGGCATTAGGGGTCGCTATTGAAATTGTCAATACAGGCGCATTTTCGTGGGAAACAGCCGTCATCGCCCTAGGATACCCCGTTTATTTTATGACACGCCGAAAATTACAAATAGAGGGCATTGCAGGCACGTTTTCGGACTTCTTTTTTATTTTTATTGGGTGTTTGTTTTATTTTATTCTTAACTACAGTTGGGATGAGATTATTCATGACATTACCCATTTTCCTATTTTTATCCCTATGCTAGGAATCATTACCGCTATTGCTTTTGCAATGTATTTTGTTGCAAGACGATTACTACCGATGGGATTATTCGGATTACTTGGATATGTAGAACCTGTTTTGCTTTCTATGGTATCGGTAATATTTTTGCATGAATCTGTATCATCAGAGCATATCATCTCATATGGGCTTATTTGGTTGTCTGTCTGCGTATTAGCATTAGAAGGGAGTATATTTGTTTTACGAGCGATAAAACGTAAAAGAATTCGGTAAATAACATTCGATAAATAACAAAAAAGCACATTTTAATGTGCTTTTATTTGATATAGTGAAATTTATTTACTAAACGTGACCGGCTGGCCATAACTTTCAATAATCGCTTGGATTCTGTCTAAGGTTTCTCTTGGAGGCGCCTCAACGCCTTCCAATTGATATTTATCCCCTATCGTATCCCATTTATAAGCCCCCATTTTATGGTAAGGCAATAATTCAACACGCTCAATATTATCCATTCCTTGAATAAATTGACCTAGTAGATGCGCAGAATTATCATCATCCGTCCAGCCTGGCACAACGACATAGCGGATCCATGTTTTTTTATTAATTTTTTGAAGATATTTAGCAAACTCAAGTACCCGTTTATTCGAAACACCGACCAGTTTCTGATGTATTTCATCATTCATCTGTTTTAAATCTAGCATCACTAAATCCGTTACTTCCATTAACGCATCAACAGTCTGATCAAGTTGTCTGGCATAACCGTTGGTATCCAGACAGGTGCTTATACCCTCTTCATGACAAGCCTTAAACCATTCTGTAATAAATTCAGATTGCAACGTTGCTTCACCACCCGATGCGGTGACGCCGCCCCCATTAGGCATGATAAAACTTTTGTAAGAAACAATTTCTTTCATTAGTTCATCAACCGTGACCTCTCGTCCTGCTTTCAAATCCCAAGTATCACGATTATGACAGTATAAACAGCGCATTAAGCAACCTTGAAAAAAAACAATGAAGCGAATTCCTGGCCCATCAACAGTACCAAAAGATTCGAAAGAATGAATACGACCTTTAATCGGTTGTTTTGCTGTCATAATGATATTGTTATTTTGTTCCATAAATTTTCTCTAATCGTTGCTCACATTGCTTATACGTTATTTTAACTCAGATACGGTTTAGCTTTCACCAATTACACTAATCAGAAACGCTTTTTAATTTAGGTAATTATATAGGTTAAAAATGAATGATATCAACACAACTACTCTTTTACGAATAATGAATATGAATTTAGTCAATATTATAAAAAAATAGCGCCCTTTTAGGACGCTATTTTGTCGTAATTTAAAATCAACTAAATTACATAGATTGTGTAAAAGTACGTGTAATGACGTCTTTTTGTTGTTCTTTCGTTAATGAGTTGAAACGCACTGCATATCCAGAAACACGAATGGTTAATTGTGGATATTTTTCAGGATGTTCCATCGCATCTAATAATGTTTCACGATTCAATACGTTAACATTTAAGTGCTGACCACCTTCAACTGATGCTTCGTGGTGGAAGTAACCATCCATTAAACCAGCTAAGTTACGTTTACGTGCATTATCATCTTTACCTAATGCATTTGGTACGATAGAGAAAGTATAAGAAATACCGTCTTTAGCGTAAGCAAATGGCAATTTAGCAACAGATGTTAATGAAGCAACCGCACCTTTTTGGTCACGTCCGTGCATTGGGTTAGCACCTGGTCCAAATGGCGCACCGGCACGACGACCGTCTGGCGTATTACCTGTTTTCTTACCATATACAACGTTTGAAGTAATGGTTAATACAGATTGTGTAGGAATTGCATTACGATAAGTTTTAAGTTTTTGAATTTTCTTCATGAAACGTTCAACTAAATCTACAGCGATATCATCTACACGTGGATCATTGTTACCGAATTGTGGATATTCACCTTCGATTTCAAAATCTACCGCAAGACCGTCTTCATCACGAATGGTTTTTACTTTTGCATATTTAATTGCAGATAATGAGTCAGCAGCAACAGAAAGACCAGCAATACCACATGCCATAGTACGAATAATATCACGATCGTGAAGAGCCATTAATGATGCTTCATAGCTGTATTTATCGTGCATATAGTGAATTGCGTTTAGTGCTGTCACATATTGTTTTGCTAACCAATCCATAAAGTGATCTAAACGAGCAAAGACTTTGTCGAAATCAAGATATTCATCAGTGATTGGATCTTCTTTCGGGCCAACTTGCATTTTTAATTTCTCATCCACACCACCATTGATTGCGTATAGAAGAGTTTTAGCAAGGTTTGCACGCGCACCAAAGAATTGCATTTGTTTACCAACAATCATTGGGCTTACACAACATGCGATTGCATAATCGTCGTTGTTAAAGTCTGGACGCATTAAATCATCATTTTCATATTGTAAAGATGACGTATCAATCGATACTTTTGATGCGAACTCTTTGAATCCACTTGGTAACTGTTCAGACCAAAGAATAGTCATATTTGGTTCTGGTGATGGACCCATGGTATATAAAGTGTTTAAGAAACGGAAAGAAGTCTTAGTAACTAATGTACGACCATCAACACCCATACCAGCGATAGATTCTGTTGCCCAAATAGGGTCACCAGAGAATAATTCATCATATTCTGGAGTACGTAAGAAACGAACCATACGTAATTTCATTACGAAGTGGTCAACAATTTCTTGAGCGTCTTTTTCAGTAATTAATCCAGCTTCAAGATCACGTTGGAAATAAATATCAAAGAATGTTGAAGTACGGCCTAAAGACATAGCGGCACCGTTTTGAGATTTAACCGCAGCTAAATAACCGAAGTAAGTCCATTGAACAGCTTCTTGTGCCGTTTTCGCTGGTCCAGAAATGTCGTAACCATATTTAGCAGCCATTTCTTTAATTTGACCAAGCGCACGATGTTGTTCAGCGATTTCTTCACGACGTTGCATTGTCATGGCTAAATCAACACCATTTTCAAAATCCGCTTGTAATGAATTGAATTGTGCAAATTTGTCTTGCATCAAATAGTCGATACCGTAAAGTGCTACACGACGGTAATCCCCAATGATACGACCACGTCCATACGCATCAGGAAGACCAGTGATAACACCTGATTTACGACAACGAAGAATATCTGGTGTATAGATATCGAAAACACCTTGGTTATGGGTTTTACGATAATCAGTAAAGATTTTTTTGACTAAAGGATCAAGTGTTCTGTTGTATGCTTTACAAGAGTTCTCGATCATTTTGATACCGCCAAACGGGATAATCGCACGTTTTAATGGTTTCTCAGTTTGTAGGCCAACAATTTTTTCTAAATCTTTTTCAATGTAACCTGCATCATGAGCAGTAATTGTCGAAATAACACTTGTATCAAAATCTACAGGGGCATGGGTAGCATTTTCAATTTTGATGCCTTCCATAACTTTATCCCATAATTTAGTTGTCGCATCAGTTGCGCCAGCTAAAAAAGACTCATCACCCTCATATGGTGTGTAGTTTTTTTGAATGAAGTCGCGGACATTGACATTATTTTGCCAATCACCATCTTTAAATCCTTTCCAAGCGACCGCTTGTACTTCGTTTAAATTACTCATAGTTTTTCACCTCAGGTTTACTAAAATTTCTATCTACTCTTTTGTATATAAGGGTAAATATCATAAAAATCAATGTGGCTTACGTAAATATAATGCCCAATAAGGCAGCGCAACGGCTAAACCACCTAAAATATTCCCGATTGTTACAGGAATCAAATTCTTTAACACAAAATGCTCAACGGTTAATTCTTTGAATGCATCCGGTGATACACCTATTGCATGCCAAAATTCCGGAGAAGCAAAATTGTTGATCACAATTCCCATTGGGATCATAAACATATTAGCAATGCTATGCTCAAAACCACTTGCCACAAACATTGCTACCGGTAAAATCATGATTAGCATTTTATCTAATAAACTACGACCAGCGTAACTCATCCAAGCCGCCAAGCACACCATTAGATTGGCTAATAAACCAAGAAAAACAGCTTCAATAAAAGTATGATGCAATTTATGATCTGCAGTTTGCAGAACATTTAGTCCCCACATCCCATTGGCTACCATATATTGACCTGAGAACCATATCACGCCAACAAACAGTATAGCACCAATAAAATTACCAATATAGACTAAAATCCAATTGCGAATCATTCTAAACCAACTGACTTTATGCGTCATTTTCGGCAAAATTGTTAAAACTGTTGAAGTAAAAAGATCTGCTCCACAGCAAACAACGAGCATAAGTCCTAATGAGAAACAAATACCACCGACTAATTTAGCAAGTCCAAACGCAACGGTAGATGTACCTGTTGTCACGGTAATATAAAATACAAAAGCAATTGAGATAAATACACCTGCAATAATGGCAGATAGAATCGTACTACTTGGGTGCTTATTTACTTTATAATTACCGACCTCTTCAGCGATTTGGGTCATTTGTGCGGGGGAAAGAGAATCCACAAGCTTATCATTACTCAATGTTAACATCCTCAAAAAAACTAGGGTTTTATGAGGCGGATAGTATACTCTTAATTTATGTCAAATCATCAATTTTTTAGTTAAAAAAATTTAAAAAATTATAACTCATTATTTTTATTTTATTTTTTTACATTTATTAACATAAATAATAACATTCTGTTTTGATTTAAAAAGTGTTTAACAGTTTTAATAAGCTTTTAAAACAGACAGTTAACTATTTCATAGCAATTATAAACGATTTTTTTGCATTGCTGTTGACTGAAGAAATTCCGATAAAATAAAAAAATTTTCCATCCTTTTTCTGATATATCGAAAAAGGAGGAAAATAAAATAGAACAAGTCTTAAATAAATATGTAAATGTAACTTCACGTTACAATTTGGATATCCTTATCCAAATTTTGCCCGTAATCCAATTGTTATGGATTACTTACCTCTGAAACTAAGAAGTCAACTTTGCTAGGTAACCCTGGTGATACTCGAATCACTTTAGGATTACGCCCAATCACTTCATAGCCTTTTGGTAATGTTCTGGTATCCAATTTTATCACAAAATTGGCTCCTCTTTCCCAACGACCACCTGATACACCGACTAGGTGATAACGACCAATTGCATCGGTTGTAATGATTTCACCCCGAGCCGTAACCAGTTTGATCCCACCCAATCCTTCTTCATTTTCATCTTGAATACCGTTACCATTTTTATCGACATACACTTTTCCGAAAATAAGCGCATCATCAAATAATGGATCGGCCGTAACCGTTACGGTTGCATGAGAGGTATTGGAGACTACTCGTCCGGTTAATGAGTTTATCGCTTTAGCTGTATTGGTATATTCACCTTGAGTCACCCCCGAACCGACCACCAGCATATAAGTAAGCGTTATTTCATCGTTAGATTTCAATTTGATGACCTGAGAGGTGACCGTTCTTCCGCCACTAGGATCAGCAACTTTTTTACCATCAAGACGCGTTGAACCTTTAACAAACTTAAAGCCTGCCGGTAAGATATCTTGTATCTTGATAGCTGAAGCACGCGGACTATTATTGATAATTCGAATTGAGTAAGGCACGATATCACCTACAACGACATTATCTTTCTGTGCCATTTTAATTATCGTGACATCCTCATCCGAATTACGATACCCTAATAGCATTTCATTCGCTAACCGTGTCAAAGTTGTTGACATATCTTTTAACATGACAGGCACAGTGTGAGCACCACCCACACCATTGAATGTTACCGAAGCCGGTGGATTAGCTAAATTAATTAAGTCATGTTCAATTACTTTACCGTTATTGTCTGCGTATTGATCAAATGACGGTATCAAATCAAATAAAGGATTACCACGACCAACATTGACACTACCATCGTTATACTCGCCATACAGGACTCTAACAAAGTATCGTGCTGCACCATTATTATTGGTATCAATAATGAGGTTACGGAAACTAAATTTACCATTTTCACCACTTATTGACTTAACCGGTTGACCATTTTTATCTAAGATGTGTTGTTTATCACTATCTAATAAGTAAACATTCACACCTTTTAAGCCATTATAATTAGCAGCACCTTTTAACCCTCCGCCCTGATTATCATCAAGAATTCTTCCTTCAATGAATCCTCCATTGATATAACCAAAGTTTTGATCGATTAAACTACCTGAAATATCTAATGTTGCCACGTTTTCTGTTTCAGGGGTATTTACGGTGCCATTACGATCGTGATGCGCATCATCCGGATCAAAGCTTGCTCTTAAAGTCGTTGGTATACCTGTAACTTCAATTTTCCATTTACCCGGAATAATGTTATTAATTTCATAATCAACATCACTTGCTGCTAATGTGTGTGTAAAGTGGATAGCAGGATTGTTTACATTCTCGAATAGTAATGTGACCGGCGCATTAACTGAACTATCAATTGAAGGATTGTACTCTCCATCATCATTGTTATCTAAGAACACTTTACCTTTAATACCACTTATCCCACTCCAAGCAAAAATTACTCCACGAGCATGATCGGTTGCACTCGCAAACTGGTAAATTTCCTCCATTTCGTTATCAGTCTTATTCGTTGTTGCAGCAATATTACTATCTGTTAGTAAGAAACTACTTATATAGTTAGAATTTTGAATAGAGACTTTAACTTTATAGTTAACACCTGCAACTAAGTTTTCAAACTTATATTGACCAAGATCATCAATATTTGTGCCTGTACTTATTGCTTCAACACTATCAACCAAATCATTTTCGACAAATAATTCAACGGCATAATGTGGGAACAGTGAATCAATACCAATATCTTGAGCTGTTATTGCATTACCATCATTGGTATCGATATCAATCACAACTTGACCACTAATGCTTGCTTGACCTTTCAGACCAAAATCAACATTGGTGACTAATGGAGAAGATGCCGCATTCATATCTAGTTTTGTTCCATTTGGAACATCAGTAGCAGATATACCTTGTGGTTTAACCACATAGCTATAACTATAGCCTGAACCTGCTACTGGTTGAACAGTAATAATCCATTCACCTTCTGCAATATTATTGATCTCATATTGACCGTTAGCATCACTCACAGCGGTTAGAAGAATATTAGGATTATTCGCATCCCTTGCTTCAACGGTAACACCCGCTAAAGTAGTATGATATGTCTGATGTATACCTTTTCCTGAGTAATCTTTATAAATTTTGCCTTTTAACGCTTTTTGACTCTTATAACCATAATCAATATTGTCAACTTGTTGATTAACACCCGCTACCACTAACATATCATGGTTACTTGCATTTCCACCATTAACCATGGCTGGACTGAAACTGATTTGATATCCAGACTGCAATAAGGTGCTATCATCAACGCTCACTTCATATTGATTATATGCCGTTAGATTATCAAACTGGTAATGACCATTGCTATCCGTTGTCGTTCTGATTTCAGGCGCACCACTTAAGCCATTACTTTTGAGGGTAACAGGAATACCATTTAAAGGTCTATCAATAGCTGCCGCATGGTAATTCAAACTAGCATTATCATTGATATCCATATCGACAACCACTCGCCCGGCAATTTTAGCACTACCCTTCAAGCCATAGTCGATAGTTTTACCTGCGGTATCTGTGGCAGAAATGGTTAGTTTCAACTCGCCAGGATTGACCTGATCAATGGATGAATAATTAACAGCATAATTGACGTAACTATAATTCCAATCTTGAGGATAACCCGTAATTTTAACAATCCATACACCCGACGTTAGATTGTTTATTGCATAACTTCCATCAGCGAGTGAAACGCTCGAAACTTTTGCGTTATTACTTTGATTGATGGCGCTCACCTCAACCCCAGATAATGTAGGATAATTAGCATTATGAACAGCATTACCCATAATATCTTGATAGATATGACCACTGATACCTATATTACCTTTATAACCAAAATCATTACTGATTTTCTGGTCGTTGTCCGCTGAAACAACTACAGGGGCAATATCGAATGCGTTATTCGTCGATGCCTTACCTGTCGGACTAAAGCTAATGACATAACCACTTAAAGCGTTTGCAGGATCCGTCACTCGAATTCGATAATTACCACTCGATAAACCATTAAATTCAAAATAACCATTACTGCCAGTGTTCGTTTGTTTATAGATAACAGTATCATTAGTTGGATCGATTAGGTTTATGGTTAAATTAGCAATACCGGTATCACCTTGTGACAATTGTTCATCGACATCGTTATCCAGAACAACCATACCTGTAATTATACTTTGACCTTTCATACCTAGATCAAGTTTGATATCTCGACCGGTATTTGAATCAACCTGATAACTAATACTATTAGTATTGGTCCCAGTTGGATTTACTGATTTTTTAACAAAATAGCTATAAACTAAACTTGAACGTGTTGGATGTGAAACCGAAACTGTCCATTTGCCTTCAGTAATGTTAGTAAACGAAAACTGACCATCGCTACCAACTGTTTGGCTTTCTGTCACTTTTTTGTTATTCCATTCACCTTCAATTTTTACAACAGCACCCTCTAATTTTGTATGGAATGTTTGATAAGAACCATTTCCGCTTGCGTCCAAATAAACTGTTCCTGATAAGTTGCGTTTAATTTGATAACCGAAAGCACGTTTTTCTGGATTAAGTTCATACCGACTGTCATTCGGACCATTAATATCAAACGTTGCTATCGCCGATGGCGTTGCTGGATTTCCTGGACTAAAGACAAGTTTATAATCATTATGATTTACTGTGCTTGTAATTTCATAATTATGTTGACTTAATCCGTCTATTTCAAAAGCACCTGTAGATGGGTCAACCGATATATCTTTAGGTGTGAAGCCCGATTTATTGTTTGCTGAATTTAAGGTTATTACTGGGGTTATTGGTGTAGATAACTGACCAAATGCCATATCGTTTTGACTATATTGATCATCATCATCTCGGTCAATAACCACATAACCTGTGATTTTACTGCTACCGCGATAACCGATATTGATATTGTCAATTGAAGGTTGATTGACAGTTAAGTTAATATCTAATGACAAACTATTATTCTGCCCAACAATCGTTCTGTTATTCATTGAAGTATAATTTAAAGCATAATTATTCCAATCTGCCACTGTTTGTGAGTTATCAGCAGAAAGAACCCATTGACCTGGTGACATATTTTCGAATTTAAAATTTCCTGAACTGTCAGTTATTACTGAAAATGTTGCTTGATTATTAGTCGCATTAGAATTTGGGCTTGGGCTTGGCACTTTTGTCAAATTAAGTTTGACCCCAGCAAAACTGGTATCAACATCTGTTTTACTTTGACTATTATCCACATCAATCGTTACTTGTCCTGCGATAATACCGTCATAATTAAATCCAGTACTACTACTGAAATCATCATTAGTTAGCGGCATAAAATCAATGATATTTTTATTATTTGCTATCTCTGATGCAGGAATAAGTTTAGCGCCATCTGGTGTAATGACTTCTACTTGATAATAATAATTTATAGGTAGTTTTTCGAAAAGATATTGGCCATTTTTCGATGGATTACCATTTAAAGAAATATTATCCGTCTCAATTGTTTTAAGCGTTTTATATTGATTTGAGCCTGGAACCTTATAATTTAGATTCACCTTCACACCATTAGTAAGCTCATCAACCGTTTTGATTTTATTGTTATTGAAATCAATCCAGACATCACCACCAATTTTTTGCTTACCTAAAACAAGATAATGATTATCAAGTGATCCTTCTAAAGGTAATCCACTGACAGGAATAACGATATTTTGTGCTTGATTTCCTGATTTACTTTGTTTGAAATCATAGTCACTAATCGAATTCATTATGATTTTAACAGAGTAATTAACACCCGTTCCGTATAATAGATTAGCAAAATGATAATGACCATTGTTGGTTTTTTGAGTCATCAATGGCTGTCCACTAGCATTTAATCCTGAATATAATTCAACAGTTGCCTGTACCGAGCCATCAAGTGGATGCGCAAATTGATTTGTATGATTCAAATCTTGGTTAGAATCGTTAAAATCGATATACACATTACCTTGAATACCATCATAGCTAGCCTGATTATAATAGAATATTTTACCGTCAATACCTCGATTATTGATAATGATATTTGATATGGTATCAATCGGTTGCACTGAGTTTTCGCTATTTCCAACAATAACATAGTTTTGTGGGGCTAAAATAACACTGACTTTATAGTTACCATCTGGCAAATTATAAAAATGATATTCTCCATTGGCATCACTATACTGGCGAACCATTTCTTTATTCGTCGTAGCATCGTATAAACTGAGTAATACCCCACCTAAAGGCTCACCGGTTGCAGCAGCAGGATCACCAATTAATGTTTTGCCCGAAATACCACTATTTGTTGCAGTAGTGCTGTTAATACCTGCCGATGGATTAGCATTTGTTTTCCCTGCTAATAAGAAGTATTTACCTTTCTGACTACCACCTTTAGTATTAAAAGATATCGGATTTAAAGTTTTGTTCGTATTGTTATCTGCATTTGCAATCACGCCATAACCGCTCGGCGGTTCAATTTCAACGGTATAAAGGCTAGCTTTCGAATCATCTTTACTTAAACTAAAACTATAATAGCCAATTTCATTGGTTTTAAGTGTACTAAATGGCGTACCTGTTGCGTCACTTCCTTTATATAAATTAATAGTTACATTTGAAACAGGAACATCACCCGTTCTATTGAAACTGATATCGGGTTGGCCATTATTATTGATATCGATCATGACATAACCCGATATCGATGCATCCCCCTCTTTTTTATAAATGAAGTCTAAACCACCACCTGATAAAATTGGCGTCGATGCAGTGATTTGAACATCGTTCACGGTATCAGAAGGACTTTTCAATTCATAACGTTTATCTAAGCCTGTATCCGTTACTTTTATTGTGTAATTATCATTTAAAAGATGACTGAAACGATATTTACCGTTATTGTCCGTTTTGGTATAAGAATATAATTTATTACTGCCTTTACGATAAATTTCGACTCGTACACCAGTGATTGGCACGTCACCCTTAGACGAATCAAAACTACCATTATCATCATAATCGTAATAAAGCTGACCGCTAATTTCAGTATTATTATTGGCTCTAATTAACCAATATTGATTCGGTACACCTCTTGGTAATAAATAAACCTGCATATATTCCAAATTTGTTTTTATTTCATTTGGAAGATAAGTTTTTTCTGTTTTAGATGCGCTGCTATTACCAACTAATTTGAAAGCACTATGATCCAATCCATTTAATCGCAATAACATACTTGTCAGATATAAATTATTATACCGAGTTGAGTTTTGTTTATTATAAACAAATCGCCCATTTTGTTTTACTTTGTTATCAACAAAATCAGGATCTGCAAGGATTGAATCGATACTTTTCGTTCTATCATAGTAATTAGGATAAATTCTTGGTGTAAAGACCCCTTCTACAGATAAATCTGAAAGGTTATACCGTTGTAATTCATCTGATGTTAATAAAACCGATTGCTCATTTTTTTCAGTTGATCCGGTGATGTCTAAATAAATATTACCTGACAAGGCTTCAGTGAGCCCTGAAGGCGCTATCGTTGCTTGCATAAACCATTGATTATTATTATCCATATTTGCTAATGTGCCATCAGCTAATACTTCAAAATTTACTGTACCAGGAGGTGAAGAAGGATCTTTATCGGCAATATCTAAATATTTAGTTTTATCTGCTTGATGAACAATACGGTATTTGCCTTCTGGTAATGATTTAAGATTGATCGTTCGATAGTAATCACCAATAACACTCCATTTTTCATAATTACTTCCATTCCAGAAATAGAGATCAAAATATCCATCGCCTTTCTCAAGTGTTTGTTCACCTGCATAGTCCATATCGCCATTGAGATCATTAACCGGTGCCCCCGAAAATTGTCCTTTTCCTTGCATTAGAAAGTTTTTCGTCATCGGGACATCTAGTTGTTTAAATTGTACTTTATAACTTGGAGCTAACTCTTTAGCGGTATTTGTGACAGCGGTTGTACCTGAATAGATAGCTTTAACGATGTAAGTCACATCTCGATTAATACCATCTTGTTGCCCTTGAAAACTATATTCACCCTTAGCATTGGTTAGTTTTTTCCCAATAAAATTACTTCCATTTTCAGTACAATCATTGGTACCGTCATCTTCACAAAGTAAAACAATAGCATTCTTTAATGGTAAGTCATTAGCATTGTACATTTGCCCCGTTTGTATCTCACCATCACCTAACCATGTATCTAACAGTACTGAACCACGAAGAACATCTTCATTAATTTTCAATTTATACCAGATGTTAGTATCCCTGTTATATTTGTTACCACCACTCGCATTAACAACAATGCTTGATATCGTTTTTTTATTATCATTAGGATCGATACTTGAACCGCTATTCTGATCATTATTTTCGAAATCAACATCGCCAGCCTTGATATTACTGTCGCCACCATACTCCTGTTTAGCCGTAACACGATACTCTCCATTAGGCAAATTGGTGAAATTGTAATAACCCTTGTTATCTGTTGCAAATTCAGTGATAACTGTCCATTTTCCAAATACTTTACGCTCCAAAGTAACCCGATTTTGTTTAATTGGTGTATCTTGATTTGGATTATAAGTGCCTAAAGCCCCTCGATGGCTATTATTTAAATACACATATCCAGAAATCGTATTGGGTCTTTTTGGTGTAAAGTAAAGGGTATCTTCCCAAGTTCTATTTGGAGTGACATTAATCGAATATTCGCCATTATATGATTCGGGATAATCCAAATTATCCGTATCATATTCAACAACAGAATAATAAAATAAACCCGCATGATCGATAGGATAATTTTGTGAGCCTCTTACACCATAAAAACCCGGTTTTTGATAGCTGACTTCTAATTTATTACCTTGTAAATCGGTTGCTTGAGTCACACCATCTTCTTCAAAAAAGGCTATTTTAGTATAAGTACTGGCGGTAATTGCTTCAAGCCCATTAATTGTTGAACTCCAGCTCCAATTTCCATTGGCTGTTTTCAAATAATTGACGACTAATAAATTACCTAAATCTTTACGTATTGGTGAATACCAAAAGTTTTGGTTGGTTTTTCTCTCGTTAAGTTTGGGTACGATAATCTCTTTAGCAGCAATGTTAGCTTGTGTACCATTACTTAATGTGACTTTTCCTTTATGCGTACTTCTTGATTTAGAGGAGGTACTGGTTGACTTACCGTCTGTGTCATTGACAAAAACAGTATTATTTAAATTTATATTTGACTCTGTGACAACAACTTTATAATCTTTGTCTTTTACTAATCCGACAAATTGATAGGCGCCCAAATTACCGGTAAATTGATAAGCAATTTTCTCCCAATCGGTTCCATTATGTTGGTAAAGTTCGACAGTGGTATTAAGTCCTGTACTACCTTGAGCCGCAAGCGGAATATTATTGCCCGTTTTACCTGAATCCGGACCTGCTATAATATATTGCTGAGGTCCTAGTACAAACACATTTCCAGATATACTGGATAAAGATGTATCGTTAGGATCTAATTGAAACAAGAAATTAGGACCACTAGGCACCCCAGTTGAGTCAGGTATTGTTAATTGTGCTTTTGCCCTGTTTTTACTATCAGTAGTAAAAGGTGGAGAAGTGACATTTGTTACCTGAATATCATAAGTTGCAACAGCGAGATCACTAAAGCTGTATTTACCATCACCACCTGTAATAACGGTATCGGTTCCCATTACTTTGGTTGTTGTACCGGAATAATACAACTCGACCCTCATATTTTGTAGACCAGTATCAATATCTGCTTCATAGGTATTGTTGTTATTTCTATCAACCACAACAACACCATCAACAGAATTGGTATTACGATGTTTAAGATTAAATTGCCCACTTTGATCTGAACCTTCCATCTTAAAAGAAATAAGTTCAGCATATTGATGACTATTATCTGGTAGTATGACATCCCATAATTTATAATTTCGAGTTTTTAAAAAGAGATCAACGTCTTTATCAAAAAAAGCCTCATATTTAACCTGTAATAATGTATTTTTTATCTCTATTTCGCCATTACTATCTGTTTTTAATACGATATTATTATCCGTATTGGTTACCATCCCAACCGTTGATTGAGTTCTCATTTTTACAGGAATATTGTTAATACCTGCATCTGTACCATTTTTAACTTTTAGATGAATAGTTCCCCCTTTTCCTTTTAAAAAGAGGTTTTGACCTAATTCACCTGTTGCCCCTCTAACAGTTACGTTTTTGGAAACGCTTTCCCCATTATTGGTTGCTATTTCAACGATATAATTTCCTAAAGTGTTAACTTCAAAGTTATACTGACCATTATCATTTGTTTGTTCATTTGATATTAAAATACCTTGATCATCTTTTAATGTCACGGATAAGCCTTGTAACGGAAAGGTTACATTCTTTGCGGTATCATCGTAGTCTAAAAATACCCTTCCCGCTATTGGAATTGCATTAGCTACCGATACAACTGTTAACGACATAAAGGTGGATAGCAACATCCATTTTAAACATTGTAATATCGCTTTATAACTAAAAACATCAACCCAAGATCTTTTTTTAGCATTCATTTTCGCTGTTGCATTACACTTAATTCGCATTATCTTCTCTCCTGATATGCGTAAATTCTCTTCTTTTCGATTCTCAGCTTTTAGGTCTGATTTTATTTGCACGGGTAAACGTATTTGACCACTGTTAACTTTTTGCCAACTGTTCATTAGAAACTCCCCACTACATTGACAAACCAACCATGTGAACGGTAGTTCAAGCGTGTTAAGTTGTCGTTATAATCCGTGAAGTTGTAACCCACACCCATCTTGATGTTGTCGCCAACATTACGGTAGACACTGGTCACTAAACCGTCTTTGTGGTCATCTGCCAGATCGGTACGTAGCGTTCGCCCCTCAACCTGATATTCCCAGTCACCCGTCTTATAATTAATCCTTAGTGCATATAAATCAGCGCCTGATGAATACCAATCGCTTTCACCTTTATAACGTAAATGACCCTGCCTTTGTGCTGCTTTAAACGCCGTTTCCCAGTTCGCATTCCATTCGTAAACACCTTCTAATGACCATACCCAGCTCTTTTGGTCATACAAGCTCGACGTATAACGTTTACCACCTGATGATGTTGAGTTCACTATCAACTGGTCATCCGGGTCTAATCCATACACATAGGTCATTTTGCCAAAAAGGTTCAGATTATTGATTACTTGGGGTCGGTAGGCAAAACCGATCATTGACTCCGTGTAATTACTTACTACATCACTTGAATCATCTTGATTACCAAACGTTTTGGCAAAATCAAATTGTCCAAGCCAACTTAAGTTTTCATTAACCACCGTTTTTGCCCGGTTAGTGGTCACCCATTGTCTTATGCGTTCACTACCTTCATCTATCCGATATTCCAGACGATTGCGTATTTGAAATAAATCATTTTTATAACCATAACCAGCGGCATAAATATCCCGACGAGTTTCATCATTTCCGGTTAAACTGGTGTGATTGCGGTGACGGTTGTTCACACGGCCTATCGAGTAAGACCCCTCTATAAATTGGGCTTCTGTCGGTTTATAACTTACCCCATAAACATCCGAT
>NZ_JBIDFJ010000006.1:0-159777 GCF_046635705.1 Gilliamella sp. CG25
AGTGAAACGCCGTAGTGCCGATGGTAGTGTGGGTATTACCCATGTGAGAGTAGGGTGCCGCCAGACTTTTAAATAAGAGCGAGAGCCCAGCAGAGATGCTGGGCTTTTTTGCTATTTACAGAATAACAAATTAAAATCAATCAAACTGACGACTGAACGGGATATGATTTGAAATGAGCTCATTAATCGCTTTTAATAAACCATTCAATGTAGTTACACAATTTTCAGCACATGAAAAATATCCAACATTGAAAGATTTTATCTCATTACCCAAATTTTATCCTGCTGGACGATTAGATACTGACAGTGAAGGATTACTTTTATTAACAAACGATGGTAAACTACAAGCTAAAATTAGTTCACCAAAATTTAAGCTACCAAAAACGTATTGGGTTCAAGTTGAAGGATCAATTACTCAACAAGCAATAGATAAATTAAAGCGTGGTGTTCAATTAAAAGAATTTTATACTGCACCTGCACTAGCAACTATTTTAGAAGAACCAACATTCCTATGGCAAAGAGTGCCTCCTATTAGAGAACGTAAAACTATTCCGACATCATGGATAAGTATCACTATTACAGAAGGTAAAAATCGACAAGTTCGAAGGATGTGTGCTGCAGTTGGTTTTCCATGTTTACGATTGATTAGAGTCCAAATAGGTCAATATAATTTATTCAGCCATAATTTACCTTTAGGTGAATGGAAAACAATAAACCTAGATAATCTTTATCTATAAAATAAATAGTAGATAATTAAGTACTATTTTGTAGAGAATTTTTGAATAAACTAGATCAATATATTCATCTATTTGTACTGAATAAATTGGGCTTTATACTAAAATAAGATAAAATGATCTTTATCATGATCATAGGATAACTATTTATGGTAGAACAAAAAAAAGAGGGATTTTTTTCTCGTCTAAAACAAAGTCTCTTTAAAACAAAACAAAATATAGGATCAGGTTTTTTAAATTTATTTAGAGGAAAAAAAATAGACGATGCTTTATTTGAAGAACTTGAAGAACAATTATTAATTGCAGATGTTGGTTTTGAAACTACGCAAAAAATTATTTCAGCTTTAACTCAACAAGCTTCTCGCAAAGCGTTAAAAGATGCTGATGCTTTACATGAACTATTAAAGCAAGAAATGAAATCTGTGTTAAATGGAGTTGATAAACCGCTGGATATTTCAACTCATAAACCATTTGTGATATTAATGGTTGGTGTTAACGGTGTCGGTAAAACAACAACAATAGGTAAATTAGCTCGTCAATTTCAACAACAAGGTAAATCTGTTATGCTTGCCGCAGGTGATACATTTCGTGCTGCAGCGGTTGAACAATTACAAGTATGGGGAGAACGAAATAATATTCCGGTAATTGCACAGCATATTAATGCGGATTCGGCTTCAGTTATTTATGATGCCATTCAAGCTGCCAAAGCTAAAAATATTGATGTTCTAATAGCTGATACTGCAGGTCGTTTACAAAACAAATCACATTTAATGGATGAACTAAAAAAAATTGTTCGAGTGATAAAAAAACATGATGAAACTGCACCACATGAAATCATGTTAACAATTGATGCAGGCACTGGACAAAACGCAATTAGCCAAACTAAATTATTTAATGAAGCAGTTGGATTAACAGGCATGACCTTAACTAAATTAGATGGTACCGCAAAAGGAGGTATTATCTTTAGTATTGCTGATCAGTTTAATATCCCTATCCGTTATATTGGTGTTGGCGAAAAAATTGAAGATTTAAGACCTTTCAACGCTGATGATTTTATTAACGCACTGTTTGATGAAACAGATGAATAGAGAGAGGCTATGATCCAATTTCAACATGTGAGTAAAGTTTATTCTGGCGGAAGACCTGCATTGCAGAATATAAACTTTACATTATCAACAGGTGAAATGGCATTTTTAACAGGTCATTCGGGTGCTGGCAAAAGCACCTTAATGCGTCTTATTTGTGGTTTGGAAAAAGCGAATGATGGTAAAGTAATGCTTAATAACATTGATGTGTCAACGTTACGAAAGCAGGATATGCCTTTTTTACGGCGAAAAATAGGTATGATCTTTCAAGATCACCAATTACTTATGGATCATACTGTTTATGACAATGTTGCTATTCCTTTAATCATTTTAGGTAAACCAGTTGAAGAAATCCGACGACGGGTTTCTGCATCGCTTGATAAAGTTGGATTAATCAATAAAGCTAAATTCTATCCCATTCAGTTATCTGGTGGAGAACAGCAAAGGGTAGGGATTGCAAGAGCGATTGTTAATCGTCCCAGTGTGTTATTAGCCGATGAGCCTACAGGTAATCTTGATGATAAACTTTCAAAAGATATCTTAAAATTGTTTGAAGAATTTAATCAAGCTGGCGTAACGGTATTAATGGCAACGCATAATATTGGGCTTATTCGTCGAAAACACCACCGGATACTTCATTTAAATCAAGGGCGTTTAGAGGGCTAATATTAATGATAAACGCTAATGTCAGATCAGCCAAATCAACTTCTAAAAATAAAAGTCACTTTTTAGGTCGTTGGAAAAGACAAATAAGTTATGCATGGCAAAATGTTTTTAATCATTTCAAACAAAATATTTTAACATCACTACTGACAATTTTAGTTATAGCAATTTCAATAAGCTTACCAACAATCGGCTATTTATTATGGAAAAATGCGAATCAAGCTGCACATCGGTGGTCTCCAACGCCAAATTTAACGGCATATATAAGCAAGACATTTAATGCTGAGCAAACTGACGAATTAATTGAAAAAATCAAATCTCTTTCAGAGGTGGAAAAAGTTAATTATCTTTCACGCGATGATGCTAAAGAAGAATTTATTTCATGGTCTGGATTCAGTAGTGCATTAGATTTATTAGAAGAAAATCCACTGCCGGCGGTAGCAATTATTATTCCTAAACCAGAAGCAAAAAAGACAGAAATACTTCATAAATTACAATCAGAAATTTTCAAAATTGATGGTATCGATGATGTCAAACTAGACGATAGCTGGTTTACTCGTTTGACAGCTTTAACTGATATGGTTAAAGCAATAGTTTGGGCTATTGCAATATTTATGATTATTGCAGTATCACTGGTTATTGGAAATAGTATTCGTTTAAGTATTTTTGCCCGAAAACAAACAATTATTGTTATGCAATTAATAGGCGCTACCGAAGGTTTTATTTTACGCCCTTTTCTGTATAGTGGAATGTTTATTGGATTTATAAGTGCTTTATTTTCTGTCGTTTTATCGGAAATATTTATTTTTCAGATAGAATCTATTATATTAAATGTCTCAAATGAATTCGGAACAGTATTTTCACTAGAAGGGTTATTGTGGGATGAAGTCTTGCTAATTGTATTAATTACAATTGTGATAGGATGGTTATCATCACTTATTACAACAAAAAGATATTTAAAAATTAGTTAATTAAGATAGTTCTTCTTAATAGTATTAAGTAGAAAAGGTGATTAATATTTTTATAAATATTTTTTTATTTTAAACCTAATTGTGAACTAAATTACATTTTAACTGTCTAATATTAAAAGTTTAAAACTGTATAAAGTTTTATATTGTTGTAATCAAAAATAAATACAACAAAAAAAGTTTAAATAAAGGGGGAATTAAATGAGTACTGATTTAAAAATGCAAGTAGGTGCTTTAATCCCACAAGGCAATATTGAATCTTACCTTCGCTTGATTAATACCTATCCTATGCTAACTGCTGAGGAAGAAAAATCTTTAGGCGAAAGACTTTACTATCATGATGATGTTGATGCAGCAAGACAATTAATTTTATCGCATTTACGTTTTGTTGCGCACATCGCCCGTGGTTATTCTGGTTACGGTTTACCACAAGCAGATTTGATACAAGAAGGTAATATTGGTCTAATGAAAGCAGTACGTCGCTTTAATCCTGAAATGGGCGTTCGTTTAGTGTCATTTGCAGTACATTGGATTAAAGCTGAAATTCATGAGTATGTGTTAAAAAACTGGCGTATTGTTAAAGTTGCAACGACTAAAGCACAAAGAAAATTATTCTTTAATTTAAGAAAAAATAAACAACGTTTGGGTTGGTTTAATAGTGCTGAAGTTGATATGGTTGCTGATGAATTAGGTGTTAGCCGTAAAGATGTGCTTGAAATGGAATCGCGTATGTCTGCACAAGATATGTCCTTTGATGTCGATAGCGATGATGATGATAACGCAGTTGTTGCGCCGGCATTATATTTAGAAGATAGTAATTCAGATTTCTCTAAATCAATTGAAAATGATAATTGGGAAAATGATGCAACCGACAAGTTACATGATGCTTTATCACAATTAGATGAACGTAGCCAAGATATCATTAAAGCTCGATGGTTAGATGCTGATGATAGTAAATCAACGTTGCAAGTTTTGGCTGATAAATATAGTGTTTCGGCTGAACGAATCCGCCAACTTGAAAAAAATGCTATGAAAAAACTACGTGTTGCGATAGAAGCATAAGCTTTTTGTTAACTGCTACTTTTATAAGCCTTGCTGGAAAAGCAGTAAGGCTTTTTTTATGAATAAAATCTTTAAATTACAGTTAATAGGGGTTTAAAATACTATTATCAAAATTCATCCAAAAAACATATAAATATGTTATAAATAAAAAATAATCTTTATTTATGACCACATTGCATAAATATATTTATGTAAATGACTTACTAATTTAGGAATAAGAAATGTTGAAAAAAATTACTAAAAGTATTTTATTAAGCCTTCTGTTTGCAAATCTTGTTGCTTGTAATGAAAAAAATAAACATGACCTAGGAACTATCAAAATAGATACTGGTGCAGTTGAATGTGATCGCTATATTGCATTGATTTTGGATTTACAAAATACATCACAACTGCCTGCCGAATCTGAAGAGTCAATTAAAAAAAGTATTGAGGAGTTTAGACAGATGGTTGAAAAAAATCCAGATGTGATTAAAGGTGAATGTAATGCGGCCTATTCTGCGATGCGAGGCGCTATAGAGGAACGCTAATTTCAATGAAACATTGAACAAGGATTATTTAGCGCACCCATTCAAAAGAATTTTTATGTATTTATAATAACTGATTTCAAAGCGCACAATAAAAAGTTAATTGGTTTTTGTTGAAAATGCATATTATTTAAATCAGTTAAAATCAAGAATTTTTTGTAGCGATTTTATATTAAAGGCAATCGGTAAGTATTTAGATTGCCATCTGCTATAGGATTAAAAACAACCTTTATTTATTGCGCTTAATGCTGCTTCTTGAGCATGTAACAGAGCTGTATCAAAAAAAGGGATCTTGTGATCTGCTTGAGAAATTAATAAACCAATCTCCGTACAACCAAGTATCACTCCTTGGGCTCCTTTTATAACTAGCTTATCAATGATATTAAGATAGGTTTGTTTCGATGTAGGGTTAATGATACCATGGCAAAGTTCATCATAAATAATTTGATTGATGATCATTCTATCTTGCTCATCGGGAATCAGCACTTTTAAACCTTTATTAATCAGTTTTGATTTATAAAAGTCTTGTTCCATCGTATATTTTGTTCCAAGCAAAGCAACGGTTTGAATATTTTCTTTAATTAAGTGCTGTGCCGTAACATCAGCAATATGAAGAATGGGAATATCAATGGCTGCTTGAATCTGATCTGCGACTTTATGCATAGTATTGGTGCAAATCACGATAAAATCTGCACCAGCTTGCACTAACCTTTTCGCTGCATCAATTAAAATAAGCGCACTTTTATCCCACTCACCATTGGCTTGGCAATGTTCAATTTCTTGAAAATTGACACTATATAAGAGTGTTTTTGCTGAATGTAAACCACCCAATGATTTACCGATTATTTGATTAATCACTTGATAATAAGTCACGGTACTTTCCCAGCTCATCCCGCCGATTAAACCTATTGTTTTCATTTTATTCATCCTTAACGTACTAAATCATAATATAACTTCTTTAAGATATCTTTTAGTTTATTATTAAAAGTTTATGTATCTCTTCTCTCAAAAAATAGTACTAATGTTATAATTTATCTTATTGGAATTTAAGCTAAAAAACAATTAATGTCTAAACCGTTATCAAGTTATCATCCCTTACTTTATTGGTTAAGGGTAAATCAGCGTCGTTTGTTTCGTCATTTGTTCTGGTATTGTTCTTCGCGTCAATATAGCTTAGAACGTAGTCATGATTTACGTTTACCATATCGCTATAAAAAACATACATCCAAATTAATACGTCGATTGGGTAACAGCGACATTCAGCTTCAATACAATAAAGTCACAAATCTAAAAATTGCAGTGGATTCGTTAAATGGAATCTTAATTAAACCTGGTGAGTATTTTTCGTTTTGCCGATTAGTCGGAAAACCAACTAAAAAGCGAGGATTTGTGAATGGAATGGAACTTTCATTTGGTGTAGCTCGTTCCGGTATTGGCGGTGGTATATGTCAGATTAGTAATCTAATTCATTGGTTAGCTCTCCATTCAGAACTCCAAATAGTCGAACGAGCAAATCATAGCTTTGATCCTTTTCCTGATGATGGTCGAGTGTTGCCTTTTGGTTCGGGTGCCGCTGTTTTTTATAATTATATTGATCTTATTATTCATAATCCTACCGATAAAACGTTTCAAATTATGCTTCATGTTGGCAATCACCAACTAGAGGGTGAGCTATTATGTGATGAAGAAAGACAATACAGCTATCATGTTTATGAAAAGCAGCATGCCTTTATCAAAAGGCAAGGTGTTATTTATAGAAAAAATGAAATTTGGAGAGACACCATGACCAAAAACAATATTGGTGGCGCTCCCGCATATATTCGTTCAGAAATGATGTATAAAAATAATGTAATTGTAAAATACGAAGTGAATGGAGAATTGATAACAAATGAAGAAAACGAGTAAATATCTATTATTAATGCCAATAATGTGTTTAGTTTTTTCTTTTTCATGTTTTGCTGATCCCAAAGTGATTCATGTCGTTGTTGCATTATGTGATAATAAGTATCAAGGCATTGCACCAGTTCCGGCTGCAATCGGTAATGGTCAAGATCCAAAAAATAATCTTTATTGGGGGGCGGCCTATGGTTTTAAAACCTACTTTGGTAAACAAAAAGAGTGGCAAGTAGTACAAATCAATAAACCTGATGATGATAAAATATTAGAAGAGATTATATATAAGCATCGAAGCAAAGATGTTTATCTGATTGCTCAGGCATATAATGGCAAATACATAGATGATACTATTGATGATTTTATAGAATATTCAGCAGGCAAAAAACAATCATCATTTACGATAGATAACAAGCAAATAACGGCTGGAGGTAAAGCTGATTTAGTCGTTTATATTGGTCATAATGCTTTAATGGAATGGTCTTGGCATAAATTTTTGCCTGATAACTGGCGTTGGGAAACTCTACCAAATGACGCACAAGAACAACAAAAATCGAGATATGCGGCCGTTTTTGCTTGTAAAAGTCAGAAATATTTTTCGAAGCCGTTATCTCGTTTGGGGATTTCGCCCTTGATTTTAACTATGCATCTTATGGCTCCGGAAGCATATAGTGTGCACGCTATGATTGACGCTTGGTTAAAAGGCGAAAGTAAAGCTAATATTCGATTGAAAGTGGCTACTGCCTATAGCAAATATCAGAAATTAAACAAACCCGCTTTGAATATGTTTACTACTGAATATAGTCAATAGCATCGTAGTTAAATCGGCATAATTTTGAATACTAGAGTCTAAAATATGATCAAAACACCTAAAATTGTTATTTTAACTGGTGCCGGTATTTCGGCTGAGTCTGGGCTATCGACATTCCGTGCGCAAAATGGATTGTGGGAAGGGTATGATGTTAACGATGTTGCAACCTATGAAGGTTATAGTCGTAATCCCATTGCGGTTCATTCCTTCTATAATATGCTACGAAGAAAATTACAACGTCCTGATGTAAAACCGAATTTAGCTCACTTTACTTTAGCTGAACTGGAACACAAATTGGGCAGTGAAAATGTATTAGTGGTCACACAAAATGTAGATAATCTACATGAAATAGCAGGTTCTAAAAATATTATTCATATGCACGGAGAATTACTTAAAGTGCGCAATGAACAAACAGGGCAGATTATCGATTGTCTGGAAGATGTCGATTATCAACAAAATAAATTTATTCGCCCCCATATAGTATGGTTTGGAGAAATCCCATTACAAATGGATAAAATCTACGATGCACTTTCACAGGCTGACTATTTCATTTCTATTGGGACATCTGGTAATGTTTATCCTGCCGCAGGATTTGTAAAAGTTGCCAATCAATCGGGAGCTAAAACTGTTGAGCTTAATTTAGAGCCAAGTTTAAGAGAAAGTTTATTTCAAACCAAAATTTACGGCCCAGCAAGTCAAGTTGTGCCTGAATTTATTAAAAAATTTATTGTTTAATTTATGTTTGAAAAAAATTAAATAAAGAATTTTTAATCTATAATTTCATTTAAAGAGCTTAATTGCAAAAAAAGAATAAGTGGTTATTTGGAAAAAATAGATTTTTTATATTAAATTTATCGATAAAATACTATTTTTGTAATTTAATCATATGATTTAAAGCATTAATCAATTCCGATTATTTTAATCTAAGCTTTCTTTTAAGATAATTGACAGAGCTTCTTTCATATTCTTAATATATTTAAAAATTTTTTACTAATGCCATTTTAGTTTGATATTATTTATTTTAAAAAGTGCTATAGTTTAGAAATTTATGTGGGAGAAATGTTTTATTGGTTTCTTAACTATTCTCTTTATTAAAACTTAGTAATCAGCTTATTGAACACATAATCGATATCAAATTAGATAATGCTGCTAGTAATCTACTTTTTTAATTTCACATTACCAGGTTGAGCAAAAAAATATTTCCCTTCACTGGTAATTACGGAAGCAATAATATGAATAAATTTATTTGTGTTTAGTGGCTGCTTTTGCTCTTAATTTGGCAATTTTTTTTAATTTTGTAATATCGTTATCATTTTTAACAATATGCATTTTACGGTGGCAGTTAGGACATAATGCAACCGTATTTTCTATTGAATCTTCGCCACCTTCAGATAACCAGATTATATGATGACACTCTAGATAAGGAATATTATCCTTTGTCAAGAAAGGTGCTGGATTGTCACAAAGATCACATTTTCCTTTAGCTTTACGTTTTGTAAATTCAGCTAACTCAGCACTTCTTATATATTGAGGCGTAACAATGTCTCGTTTACCTGGTTTTTTATTTTGCTTAATTATTTTACTGAGTAACTTATCTACTTTGTATTTGTGAACTTGTTCTTCTTTTGCTTTTTTATAATTAGAAAAAATTCTATTTGGTAACTTATTCTCAGTAAGTTTTAGTGGAAAAACCCAAACTTTACGTAATACTTGATTAGCATCGTGTTGCTGAGTTTGATAGGGTGAAGCAGCTTTAATTAAACGTCCTGAATAGGTATATTCTTTTTCCTTAAACACTTCAAAATAATGTACACTAATGCCATTAGATTCAATTTCATTAAGTGTTTTATTTTGCATAAAATCTAAACTTTGATCACCTGTTTGTCCCATTCCTGTATAATGAAGTACATCATCATTCCAAACATCAGAATAAACTGACTCTACATGATTCGTAATTAGAACTAGAGTATGAGTAGTATTAGATTTTCGCATTCCACCTTGTGGACTACATTTAAAAATATCACATAATTGTTGATTATTTAAAACTGTACCAGGTATTAATTGTTTAATTTGATTGTCGATTTTGGCCATCGTTATTAGTTCCTAAACACTTCTCTCAAATGCCATTCAACAAACCGATCATGTAAATAATCTTCCTTCGATCTAGGTTGCTTAATATCTTTTCCGTCAAAATCCCAAAATAGTCTCTCGACAATTTGATTACCGTTAATACCATTCGATATTTTAATTTTTAAACTACTATCAAGCCCAATTACTCCCATATCAAAAGCCGAATGATGTAATGAACAAAGCGCTAAACCATTATTGATAACACAAGGACCGCCATGCTGTTTCCATTTTACATGGGCTGCTTCAAGACCAATGGATACTGAATCATACCTTAAATCAAAACCACAAATTGCACATTGGTAATTGTAAGCTCGTAAGACTAACTGTCTGAACTTTGGATCGCGTTGGCGATGAAAATCGGTTAAACTAAAATCAAGTCGATTGATTAAATTTTCTTGCACACTTTCAGGAAAATGCTGACTTAAAATCTGTTCTGCTATTTGATCGATAGCAGATGGATTTTTTATAAGACATTGAAAGGATGGTTCATCAAATCCCCCATAAACTTGTGATGAGGCTAGCTGTTTGCTGGTTGGCTCTTTACTTGGATTATTGATATTTATGCAATTTTCAATATTGGTTAATTGCCAGAATCCATCATTTTTCAATCGCCAAAAAGGCATATTAGGATAGTAATGTGTACGCTGAGGACCAAAACGCATCAAGAGATCATGCAACGGTTCCTCAATTTCAGTTTTATAATTAAATAAACGTGTATGACTTTGTTTATATTTTGATAAGACATACAGAAGTAATAAAGGTTTATGTGGTGCTCGTTGTTCGCCTTTTTTCCAAATGGTGATATCAATGATTTTTTTCTGTAATTGTTTGCAATCCATTATTTTTGATAAATTAATGTAAAGATAAAGATTGGACATTATTATAAAAATAAAATTATTTTTGTGATCTAGTTCACAAAAATATGAAACATACTGTAAAAAATTAGTTTATTACAGAACAAATAAGAATATTTACTTCCAAATCGTATTTGATAAAAAGCTAGGAATAGCCGGCTTTATTTTTGGATACTAAATTAGATTACACAGTTTGTTAATTCCATATTATTCTTACAGAACGTTAATATAACGGGTCTTAAAGTATCGCCATGTATAATTTCAGGGGGGGACATTTGTTTTGTTCGCAGATTGAATCAATGTGTTGGTAATAGCGAATGTAATTTTAAATTTATATCAAACGTTCAAGATAGATTTCGCATCCACGTTATTTCCGGATAATTATAGTCTTTGTAGGGAGATATATACATACCTTCATTGGGATATACTTCTATGAAACACCCTTATATCAATTTTTTTCTCAATGCTGGCTAAGTCTTCACCAATATAGAATTGTATGCCTTCGAAGGAGATCCAACAAATGGGGTCTTTATCAATATCGACATGTTTAGTGGGATTTAGGTTATTATCTTCATTACATGAAAATAGCAGCATGAATAATAAGAACAGGATGAACTTCTTTTTCCCTTTTAATTTTAATTTATTTCCGCAATATTCCCATATTCATTTATTTTAAATTTTGTCTTTTGAGAACATATATTCTAATTATCATGCGTGTCAAAAAATTATTGTTTTTTAAAACAACATATTTATAAATTTTTCAATTCCTGCAATCCTCTGTTATTGCTGATTCCTCAATCTTTTTTACAGGATATTCCAAACCATTGTAAAATAAATAAAACGTTTTTTAGGTAAGACAATTTCATGCGTAATACACGCCATAATCATTTACCAGAGCTATTCGATTTACATTTTTAAAACAATTAGGTCGACATAACCATGAGTCATACTACTTCCCAATATTATATTACGATCATAGATATGAATGTTATGTGCGTACCTTTGATCATTCTCAACTGAAAGTTCAAACATGGGGAGATTATCAACAACGGGTTTTAATTTATCATTTTGTTTAACGTAGAGATTAATATATTCTGCGCTATAAGGAGAGGAAGTTGATCTGATTCTATATTGAATACGAACACCAAAAGCCAAAGTTTAAGGATTAAGTTGATAACGATCTGTATCAATTTCAAAATCAACTAATTCTTTGGCATAACTTTTAAGTGCATTAAGTTGCCAACTATGTAGTAAGGGTAAAACGACAATAGATTTGCTTTCATCTGCTGGTCAAACTTTGCAAATTGTTATCACGAGAATGGTGTCGTTCATTGAGCAATATATCAATCCATTTTTTACCATCTTCGTGACTAACAATAGGTAAACATAATAGTGTTAATAACAACGAATTTTTTAACCAATCATTTGATTATACTTTTATAAGCCTTTTCTATTGGGATTAGAATTTATATTTTATTAATATAGTTATTTTTTATTTTAACGTGAGGATTGTTTTAAATTTCAGGTCAATAAACATATTGATTCATCGATATTAATAACGATTTTTTAAAGTTTTTAATTTGCTGGAATTTCAGACACAAAAAAACCAGCTTTCGCTGGTGTTCTTTTAGGATTGGTGCCCGGACGCGGAATCGAACCACGGACACGGGGATTTTCAATCCCCTGCTCTACCGACTGAGCTATCCGGGCAACAATGGAGGTGTATTAAACACGATCTGTGATAATTCGTCAATTCTTTTTGTGATATATTTTTAAAAAAATAGTTTGTTTGGTTGAAAAATAACTTATTAGCTTTATATTATTACTAATATATAACAATATCACGTTATTTTAAGGGAATTGTTACATGCGATATTTCTTGTGTATTCTTTTTTTCATTTATGCTTATTTCGAAATTAGTTTTTTCATAAAGGTTGCTGATTCAATTGGAGTATTCCTTGCGCTAATTTGTATTATTGCTACTTCCTTTATTGGGTTTTCTTTAGTTAAAACACAAGGTTTAAAGAATTTTAGTATTATGCGACAAAAAATGGCTAATCATCAAAGTTTGAAAAACGAAGTAATTAAAAATGTCGCTTTGCTATTTGCTGGTTTTTTCCTGCTGATTCCGGGATTTTTGACTGATATATTAGGAGTGATTTTATTAATTCCTTACGTACAAAATTATTTAGTGAAATTAATTGTAAAAAAAATGCCTATTCAATCTAGCGTTGATTCATCAAGATCCTTTAATCAATCTGATGAGATTATTGAAGGAGAATTTATTCGGAAAGATGATGAATAAATAATCAATTGGTCATTTTTTTGAAATTCCTCACTTGAAGAATATAAAAAAGACCCCCATGTAAACTTCACTACATTTTAAAATCATAATTTTATGATTTATTTTTAATTATCATCTATTTAAATATTAGTGCTAGGAGATAACTAATGAAAATTCGTCCATTGCATGATCGTGTGATCATTAAACGTAAAGAAGTGGAATCAAAGTCAGCTGGAGGTATTGTTTTAACAGGTTCAGCTGCAGGTAAATCAACACGTGGTGAAGTTTTAGCTGTTGGTAATGGTCGCATTTTAGAAAATGGTCAAGTACAACCGCTAGATGTTAAAGTTGGTGATATCGTAATTTTCAATGAAGGATATGGCGTTAAAACAGAAAAAATCGATAATGAAGAAGTACTTATCCTGTCTGAAAGCGATATTTTAGCTATTGTACAAGCATAACTGGCAACTAATTTAAATTATATACAGAATTTAGGAGAAATACGAAGATGGCCGCTAAAGATGTAAAATTTGGTAATGACGCTCGCGTTAAAATGCTTCAAGGCGTGAATGTATTAGCTGATGCAGTAAAAGTGACTTTGGGTCCTAAAGGGCGTAACGTCGTTTTAGATAAATCATTTGGTGCTCCAACTATCACTAAAGATGGTGTTTCAGTTGCTCGTGAAATCGAATTAGAAGATAAATTCGAAAATATGGGTGCACAAATGGTTAAAGAAGTGGCATCGAAAGCTAATGATGCTGCTGGTGATGGTACAACAACGGCAACTGTACTTGCTCAAGCTATTGTTAACGAAGGCTTAAAAGCTGTGGCTGCAGGAATGAATCCAATGGATTTAAAACGTGGTATCGATAAAGCAGTCGTTGCAGCTGTTGAAGAGCTTAAAAAATTATCAGCTCCATGTGCAGACTCTAAAGCAATTGCACAAGTTGGTACTATTTCTGCTAACTCAGATGAAACTGTGGGTACTTTAATTGCGCAAGCAATGGAAAAAGTAGGTAAAGAAGGTGTTATCACTGTTGAAGACGGCACGGGTTTACAAGACGAACTTGATGTGGTTGAAGGTATGCAGTTTGATCGTGGTTATTTATCACCTTATTTCATCAATAAACCAGAAACAGCAACGGTTGAATTAGATAGTCCATATATTTTATTAGTTGATAAAAAAATCTCTAATATCCGTGAATTATTACCGGTATTAGAAGCGGTTGCAAAAGCGGGTAAATCACTATTAATTATTGCTGAAGATGTTGAAGGTGAAGCATTAGCAACATTAGTTGTGAATACTATGCGTGGTATTGTTAAAGTTGCAGCCGTAAAAGCACCAGGCTTTGGTGACCGTCGTAAAGCAATGTTACAAGATATCGCTATTTTAACAGCTGGTACTGTCATTTCAGAAGAAATCGGTTTAGAGCTTGAAAAAGCAACGTTAGAAGATTTAGGTCAAGCTAAACGTGTTGTTATCAATAAAGACAATACTACTATCATCGATGGTGTGGGTGAAGAGTCTTTAATTAATGCTCGTGTTGAACAAATTCGTAAACAAATTGAAGAATCAACTTCTGATTACGATAAAGAAAAACTTCAAGAACGTGTGGCTAAATTAGCTGGCGGTGTTGCAGTAATTAAAGTTGGTGCAGCTACTGAAGTTGAAATGAAAGAGAAAAAAGCACGTGTAGAAGATGCATTACATGCAACTCGTGCTGCAGTTGAAGAAGGTGTTGTTGCTGGTGGTGGTGTAGCATTAGTTCGTGCTGCCTCAGCGATTGCTGAACTAAAAGGTGCAAATGAAGATCAAAACGTAGGTATCAAAGTTGCACTTCGTGCAATGGAAGCACCATTACGTCAAATCGTCACTAACTGTGGTGAAGAAGCATCTGTTGTTGTTAACGCAGTTAAAGGTGGTAAAGGTAACTATGGTTACAATGCTTCAACTGAAGAGTATGGTGATATGATTGCAATGGGTATTTTAGATCCAACTAAAGTAACTCGTAGTGCATTACAATATGCTGCATCTGTCGCTGGTCTTATGATCACAACTGAATGTATGGTAACTGATTTACCTAAAGATGATAAAGCTGATTTAGGTGCTGCTGGTATGGGCGGCATGGGTGGTATGGGCGGAATGATGTAATTCTTTCCTTACACACAAAATAATTATTTAAAAAACTATCCGTTTACGCGGATAGTTTTTTTGTATTCACAAATCAATCTTTTTTTCACCTTTTCATTTTCTTTTTATCAAAAAAACTTTTTACAAGTTTGAATAAATTAACAAATTGAAATTAAATGTATGTTGGAATTTGTAAAAAGAGTATTGAATTTTGCGAACTTAATTTGAAAGATGCTGATAAAGTGTTATTACGCCAATCGCAATTAACACCAATCCGCCTAAAATCTCGGCTTGTTTTCCGATAAAACAACCAATTTTTTTTCCTAGTAATAAACCTATAGTCACCATGACACAGGTTGCTAATCCAATCATGCTTGCTGCAATATAAATATTAACACTAGCTAATGCTAAACTAATTCCAACAGCAAATGCATCCAAGCTGGTAGAAATAGCGGTAAAAATTAAGATAAGAAAAGATTTTTTGGAAGAAGCTATTTCTTTTTCTGAAAAATCATCATCGCCATCTTTAAAACTATTATAAATCATGCTAATGCCTAAAAATAACATGACAGCAAATACTACCCAGTGATCCCAACGCTCTATATAGTGCAGTGTCAAAATGCCTATGAGCCAACCTAGCAATGGTGTGATTGCTTCAACGACACCAAATAAAATACCAACTTTTAAGGCGCCAATAAAGGGAGTCGATTTAAATGAAATTCCACGACAAACAGCAACCGCAAAAGCATCTGTAGACATTGCCATTGCTAATAAAAATATCGTCAAAAAACTCATGACATATGCTCTTGTTTATAATTATTTGGATAAACGATTATTTAATATAGGGTTGTACTTTATTGTTCAACAATTGATAATAAATAACTCGCTATTCTTTTATCACCTTTATTTTGATAAAGATCAGCTGTTTTTAAAACCGTTTCACGACGTTTTGCATCATATTGGAAAAGTTGTTTAAACATTAAGTCAGCTGTTTTTTTATCATCATTTTGGATTGCACAATATCCATACTGTTCATAGGTATCGGCTTTCCAATTATGGCGATCGTATTCAAGGCTTTTTTCAAACTCCTTTTGTGCTTCCTGATAACGTCCAAGTCCACATAAAAAAGATCCATAATGTACATGATATAAGCCATTACCTGGTTGCATAAGGGTAATGCGTTTATAAATCATTTCTGCTTCATTGTATTCGCCAACGTGCTGATCAAACATTGCCATAGCTAGCATAATTTGTGGGTTATTGGGTGAATATTGATTTGCTAATTTGAGATTATAGTGTGCAGCTTTAATGTTATCTTCCGATTCATTTGCTTTGCTTAGATATCCTAACCCTAATTGCATTCTTGCAAAAGCTGCCGCTTCGGGATCGAACTCTTCGTTACCATTTATTTGGCAGCCTGATAGTGTTAATAATGCTAAACAGCTTAGTAATATGAGTATTTTTTTCATCAACTATTCCTTTATTAATTTACCTTGATCGTTATGCTGTTTGTTTAATAAGATTTTGCTTTTTATATAAAGTCCGTTTAGTACGATCAACGACGTCACCGGCCAACTGACCGCAAGCCGCATCAATATCATCGCCACGTGTTTTACGAACAATCACTGTAAATCCATATCCCATTAACGTTTTCATAAAACGATCGATACGTGTGTTTGAGCATTTTGAAAAAGGAGCGCCAGGGAATGGGTTCCAAGGTATTAAATTGATTTTACTTGGAACGTTTTTTAAGAATTTAGCAAGTTCATGAGCATGTTCAACACTATCATTGATTTGATTAAGTAATACATATTCAATCGTTACTTTTCCATGATTAGCGTTTGATGTCGACAGATAACGTAAAATTGAGTCGCGTAACATTGCCATATCATATTTTTGATTAATTGGCATAATTTCGCTACGTATATTATCATTTGGCGCATGCAATGAAATAGCTAAGGCGACATCAATCATACCGGCTAATTTATCTAAAGCAGGAACAACACCAGAAGTCGATAGGGTTACTCGTCTTTTTGATAAGCCATAACCAAAATCATCTAACATGATTTCCATTGCTGGTACGACATTCGATAAATTGAGTAGAGGCTCTCCCATACCCATCATGACCACATTCGTAATAGGTCTATCTGCTAATTTACCTGTTACTCCAATGACTTTCGATGCTCGCCATACTTGACCTATAATTTCAGATACCGTTAAGTTACGATTAAAGCCTTGTTGTGCGGTTGAACAGAATTTGCACGCTAAAGCACAGCCAACTTGTGATGAAACACAAAGGGTTGCACGATCTCTTTCTGGAATATAAACAGATTCAATCATCTGGTTATCACCAACATCTAACGCCCATTTTATCGTACCATCGGATGAGCGCTGTTCCATTGCAATTAGTGGTGCTTTGATTTCAGCGATTAATTTTAGATGTTCACGTAACTTTTTGTTGATATCGGTCATCTGATCAAAATCATCTACCCCAAAATGGTAGATCCATTTCATGACTTGATCGGCTCTAAATGGTTTTTCGCCCAATGAAATAAAAAACTCTCTCAATTGTTGACGAGTTAAATCAAGTAAATTTATTTTTTCACTTTTAGGATTAGTTGTATTAAGATTGGATGCATCTGCACAATTAACAGACGTATTTGGTGTAGCAGGTGTTAACATATGGCCTCGTTTTTACACATTATGGCTATTTAAAAATTTAAGGAAAGGATTATACTGTTTTTCCCTTTATATGGCTAATAGAATATTAATAATGAAAACAAATTCAGCAAAATATATCCATATTTTCTGTTTAACATTAACCCTATTTTTATATTCAACGTTTACTATGGCACAACCTATACCTTTTAACAAACTAATTGGACAGTTTGATGAAAAGATTGACAATAATTTTGTCGCATTAGATTCTACCATGTTACCTGTCAATAAAAAGGGCATGTATCTTCAAAAGGAACCCACTCAGCAGCTTATAAAAGCTTATCAAGCTTTTAAAAAAGCACATCCTGATATTCCGTTTATTATCGTAAGTGCTACACGTAATTACACCTATCAAAACTCAATTTGGCAGCGTAAATGGGATAAATTGTCCAATCAGTTTAATGATCCAGAACAAATTGCTGAAGAAATACTAAAATATTCATCAATGCCCGGTACATCTCGTCATCATTGGGGAACGGATATCGATATTACCAGTGTTTCATCAGATTATTTCAAAAATGATAAAAAGGGTAGAATTTTATATCAATGGCTTCAGGACAATTTACCTAAGTATGGCTTTTGCCAAGCGTTTAACGAAGGAAGAAATGGAGGCTATCAGCCAGAAGAGTGGCATTGGTCCTATAAGCCTATCGCTAGCCAATATATAGCACAATATAAAACACTATTAGAAAATGAACCAAGCACCATCACACAAGTCTTGAATTTCATCGGTCACGATAAAATTGATTTAGAAAGATTAGTGAAAGAATTTGTCTTAACGGTTAATACTGATTGCTATTAATCCGTAAATGAATATGCATGGTTGATTAATGCTTTCGCCAATAAGGTAAGCGAATTGTCACCGTAAGTCCACCATGATCACGGTTTGTTGCTTGAATAGTGCCATTATGCATGGTGAACGTCTTTCTGGCTATTGCAAGACCAAGACCGTAACCCTTACCTAATTGAGGCGATTGAATGCGAACAAACGGTTCAAAAATACTCGATAGTTTATTTGGATCGACACCAGGACCACGATCTTTAACTTCAATTTGTAGGTATTTACCGACTTCTTTTAAAGATACATTAACTTCTTGTCCCGGCTTTGAAAAACGAATTGCATTACGAATAATATTTTCAACTGCACGGCGAATTTGTTCCGAGTTACCTTTAACAATAGAATGAATAATCGCTGATGAAATGAAGTGAACATTTATCGATTGGTGATTCGCTTCATAATTTGCATCATTAATGACCACACGCAATAAATCTTTTAGATCAAAATATTCATCTGTGCGATTATTCATTTCAGCACGTGAATAATTTAATATTTCACCAATAAGTTGATCTAATCGTTCAGATTCTAATTCTATTCTTGCTAATGCGGTATCAATATTTTGCTTATTTTGTTGAGCTAATCCGATGGCTAATTGTAAGCGAGCAAGTGGCGTTCTAAGCTCATGTGATACATCATGCAAAAGAGCTTGGCGGTCTGAGATTAAAATATTGAGTTGTTCAACCATCATATCAAAATCTTTGCCTAATTCGCTAAGCTCATCATGGCGTGGTTTAAGTTTATTGAATAATCTAACCGAGAGATCACCTTGAGAAACTCTGAAAAAGCCTTGCCTTAATAGTTTCATTGGTCTGGTTAAGTTCCAAGCCAAAAAGAGACTAAAGACTAATCCCACACAAATTCCCATTAACACAATTGGCATTGGCATATTAAACAGGGCTTTTTTGACTTGATCGTCTTTGTCTTTATCTTCCCTAAATGAAACCGCATAAAGTGTTCCATCAGGCGCAACTGCTGTACGTTGATAAATATAATTTGGCGGTTCTAATTCATCCGTAATGATATTGATTTGATCGTTTTGAGGAGAAATCAATTTTATTGATAATAAAACTCGCTCGCGTTCAGGCAGATGAGCAACAAAATTTAACGTTTCATTTTCACCTGCTACATGTAATAATTGAGCGATCATATCGACTTTTGTCGGCATATGATTGAGAAATCGTTGGTTTTTATTTTCTATATAATAAGAAAATGCAATCCAGGTTAACTGAAAAGTAAGATAGAAAATCACCCAAAATATAATGAGTATTTTCCAAAATAATCGACGATTCATCTCAAGCCTATTATCAAATTAACGGATTCGGTAACCAACAGCTCGAATAGTTTCAATAGTTACTACATTTTGAGCAACTTGATGAAGTTTTTGGCGAATATTACTGATATGTACATCGACACTACGATCATAAAGTTCACGAGCTCGACCAAGACCTATTTCAGATAACTCTTCTTTAGTGACCACCCGCTCACTGTGTTTTACCAATAATACTAATAAATTAAACTCGGTTGATGTCAAATCTATCACTTGGCCATTCCAAGTGCATAAACGTTGCGGTAAATCTAATACTAAGCCATTAAAATGGTATTTTTTATCATCGACCAACTCAACAGACCGTTCATCAAAACGACGTAAAACAGCACGCAGTCTTGCTAATAATTCGCGTGGATAACAAGGTTTTGGAATATAATCATCTGCGCCCAATTCTAACCCTAAAACACGATCAATATTATCGCCTTTAGCGGTTAACATAATAACAGGCATATTACATTGCTGACGAATACTTTTAAGAACATCAATTCCATTAATATCGGGTAACATTACATCCAAGATTGCAGCTCGATATTTGCCTGATAAGGCTTCTTCAATACCATCTTTACCTAAATAAACACTTTTGATATTAAAGCCTTCATTAGTCAGATACTCACTTAGCATCTGTGATAATTCAATATCATCATCAATTAATAAAATATTTATCATAATCGCCATTATTATATAATTATAGGTAGTTATATTATTGCAATAATAAAAAAAATGTCAGGTAATTTTACTAAAATATTACATATTTTGAACGATTGCTGTTTATTTAATTTACTACCTAATTGTTTAAAAAATGTTAGTTTAGCTATAGCTTTAATCAAAATTTAAATGAAATTGAATAACACTTTATTTTGATTAATCTAATTTGCTATAAAATTGCACTATTATATAGAGATTGTGTCATATCATCATTCAAATATAGCTTAAGATATAATAAAATATTGATAAATAAATTGTTAAATTTTCAACTAATAACATTAAGATTGATGAATGGAAGAATCTAAACAGCAAACACAATGGCAGACATTAATTCAATTAATAAAACATGAAGTTTTACCAGCACTTGGTTGCACTGAACCTATTTCTTTGGCATTTGCTTCAGCGGTTGCTAGTCAATATCTTGACAAAAATAACATAAAAAAAATTGAAGCTTATGTTTCGCCAAATTTAATGAAAAATGGAATGGGTGTCACTGTTCCTGGTACCGGTATGGTTGGCTTACCTATTGCTGCTGCGATTGGTGCGATAGGCGGTGATGCAGATGCTGGGCTTGAAGTGTTAAAAAACATCACTTCAGCGCAAATTATACAAGCAAAAGAAATGCTCACTTATGGTAAGGTACGTGTTCAAATTGCAGATAATCATAAAGCAATTTATGCAGAGGCTAATGTTTACACTGAAACAGATCATGTCAAAGTCTGTATTGAAAACACGCATACTCATTTGATATTAATTGAAAAAAATGGTGATCTTCTTTACCAAACCGATTCAGTTAATCAAGCGTTATCTCACGATGATCTTATCATAAAACAAATGACGGTTAGATTAATCTATGAATTTGCCACCTATGCTAATTTTGACGATATAAAATTTATTTTAGAGGCAGCAAAATTAAACGATGCTTTATCTGAAGAAGGATTAAAACAGGCTTATGGTCTAAGTATTGCGACCACTTTACGTGAGCATACTAAAAATGGATTAATGGCAGATGATTTATTATCTAAAGTAATTATTCGTACAACTGCAGCATCTGATGCTCGAATGGGCGGTGCAACATTGCCTGCGATGAGTAATTCAGGTTCAGGCAATCAAGGTATTACAGCGACCATGCCAGTAGTTGTGGTGGCTGAACATTTAAATGTCACGCAAGAGCAATTAGCCAGAGCGCTTATTCTATCGCATACCATTGCAATTTATATACATAGTAAATATCCGCCGTTATCTGCGCTTTGTGCCGCTTCAACCGCTGCTATGGGGGCAGCGGCAGGAATGGCATGGTTACTAGGCAAAGGTGAGTATGAACCGGTAGATATGGCAATTTGTAGTATGATTGGTGATTTATCTGGTATTATTTGTGATGGTGCATCTAATAGTTGTGCTATGAAAGTTTCGACATCCGTATCCTCTGCCTATAAAGCGGTATTAATGGCTTTGAGTCGTATTCGGGTGACGGGTAAGGAAGGGATTGTGTGTGATAGTGTTGAAACATCAATTAATAATTTAGGGGCAATTGTCAGTAACAGCATGAAAGCTACCGACACACAAATTATTCATATTATGTCTCACAAAGCATAAATTTTTCAAATATTTTAGTGAGTTAAACACTGTTGCGGTTTTTATATAACCAATTGGTCAATTTTTTTAAAAATATACTGGACAATATTATTTTTTATGCGTAATATTTCGTCCTACTTCAGCGGTGGCTATAGCTCAGTTGGTAGAGCCCTGGATTGTGATTCCAGTTGTCGTGGGTTCGAGTCCCATTAGCCACCCCATTTATGCCATGCATAAGTAAATCTAACGGCGAGTAGCGCAGCTTGGTAGCGCAACTGGTTTGGGACCAGTGGGTCGGAGGTTCGAATCCTCTCTCGCCGACCAATTTAGATATAAAAACCGACTTATTTAAGTGGGTTTTTTTATTATCTGCGTTTTAGTAAAATAAGAACTAATATGCGGTTTTCGTCCAATAATAGATTAATTACTCGATTCTGTTTTAAACGGTTTAATCCATAATTTTTTATTTTTGAAATCTATTTTAATTAAATGACTTTGTAGTACATCAATACCTAAAAGCCCATCTGATTGGAATTCGGGGGGAAGAGAATCGAGAATAATCGCTTCCACTTTATCCGATGAAACGTAGCTCACACCAAGTTCAACAAATTGATAATCACTATTTTCATCCTTAATTTTAATTGATTGAGGTGAAAGAGATTGCGCTTTAATCATAGATAAGCTTGCTCCGGTATCTAATATCATTTGGTAATTTTTATAACCATCTGACATTTCAATAACTAAACCTTCATCCATTAAATGGAAAGGTAATTCAACCCATGTGTTATCTAAATTTAAATTTATATCGTCTGAAATAATAATTTCACTTTTAGGAAAATTTAAGGTTAAAACATATTGATCAAATAAACCTAATCCAATAGCAGGGAAATCATCGCTTTCTTCTTTTTCATTGTTACTTGATATGGCTAAACCCCATGGTTTATATTCAATAACATTAACTTTTTTAAATATTAGTGAATTGATGACTAAATTATTCGCAATAAAAGATCTTGTTATATTTATATTACCAGATAAATCAATACTTTTTTTGTTTTTAGAAAGTTCAATTTTATCAACGATATTATCAATAAAATCTAATGGTAAATATAATCCTTCTTTACCACCTGTGTCTAAGGTAACCTCAATATCTTTACCATCAATGTTTAAGTTCAGATGAGGAATATTAAACTTTCCATCAAAATTTATTTTCCAAACAAACTCATCACTTTTGGCTAATGCACTAAATAAACATAGAATTAAGAAAATTATTTTTTTAATCATCCTTTTCCCCTTATTAAAGCAATGATAAAACAGATTATCCTATCGGCATATTTTATAATGTTAAAAAATAGTCATTTCTGCTCAAAATTCTTCATTATACTTATGTTTATATAATAAATTCATGAACTTTATAACACAATCATTTCTATTTATTATTTAAAGTATCACCTATCTCATCTTAATTATCCGTAGTTTTTCAATTTTAATGATTCAACATATTCGTTAATGCATATTACGAGTTATTATTTTGATTTTATGTTGATAATAAAAAATATTGTGATCATGACAACACTTTTGGTACTTAAAATTGACGGCATGTATTTTTTTAGATAATTTTTAATCAGTAATTGGTTGTTAAAGATATATCTATTGGATAAAAAAGCCCAAATATGGAGCGTGATCTTTGGAATACCGTGATATTGCAGTCAAAACTGAAGTCGAAGAACAAATTAGAGCAAATCCTAAAATAATCAGTCAAATAAAGACAGAAAGAGGGCTTGCCGAATATTTTGGGGTAAGTCGAACGACAGTTAGAAGAGCATTAAGTGATTTAATGATGGAAGGTGATGTTTTTCAGGAAGATCACCATCTCCCTAATCATACTGTCTTTGAAATGAATATGCTAAAAATGTCTTCGTTTACTGAAGAGTGCCAAAAAGAAGATGATGTTCACATCAAAATTAAAGTACTCTCTAATGATATCATTCCAATGCCTACCGAATTAAACACCTTTTTTAAATCAAATCAGCGATTAATCAGAATAGCAAGACAACGTTTATTGAATAAAACTCCGTTATCTTATGAAATAAGTTATCTTCCTTCTAAAAAATTTAAAGATTTAGTTAAACAAGATTTAAATGATGTTTCGCTTTATGAATATTTAAAAACACATTTTCATGTTATACCCAGTCATGGTCGAGAAGAGATCGCATACGAAGTCGCTCTCAACGATAAAGCCAAATATTTAGCAATTACTGAAGGCACACCTATCTATAAAGTATCAAGTTACAGTTATGATCATGACTTTGAACCGTTTGAACACACCGACCAGTACTTAATTGGTAATCGATTTAAATATCACTTATCTGCAAAAAATATCTTTAATTATCAGGAAGAATACAAATGAAGTTATTTGAAAAATTAGCACTCCAATTAATGGAGCAGATAAGTACAGGACAATATAGTGTGGGTACAGAGTTACCGCCAGAAGGTCAGTTGCAAAAAGATTATGATGTCAGTCGAACCACAGTCCGTAAAGCGATTGATCGTTTAGTTGAAAAAAATATGGTGGTCAGAAAGAAAGGGGTTGGATTATTTGTCGCTCCTACACTTTCAACTCAAACGATTTTAGAAATGACAGGCATAATTAAACCTCAAGCTTATTCAAATCATAAAAAGCAGATCAAAGAAACCTATCTCAGGCAAGCAGGTTGTTATTATAGCCAATTATTAAAAATAAAATCAACGGAACTTATCTACTTTATTGGTTTTTTGGAGATAGCAACAAATAGCGTAACGAAAACCATTTTTTTGCTACCGTTAACTAATTTTCCAGACTTTCAGCTTTCCATTATCAAGGTACTATCAGCACTTGAAATCATTAATTCGGGAAAGAAAAAAGTCGATAAATTAGAGCAAGATTTGCAATTGATGGTAGCCAATGCTGAACTTTCCAAACAATTACGTATCAATATTAACGCCCCATTTTTTAAAATTACTAATCACTATTTTGATATTAATAACGAACCGATTGCGCTTGAGTACAAGTTTGCTAGTAATACTAAATATGTGGTCGATTTCACCTAGGAGGTATATCAATGATTAAATTATTACGTGTAGATCACCGTTTATTACATGGCCAGGTAGTTGTTTCATGGTTCGAAAATGTTGGTGCAAACACTATTTTAGTGGCTAATGATGTCGTGGCTAATGACGAATTACGTAAATCTGCTATTCGTTTAGCTAAACCAGAAAACGCAAAATTAGTGATGAAGTCAATTGATGACAGTATTGAGGCGATCAATTCAGGCGTAACAGATAAATATCAAATGTTAATTGTCGTTGAATCCGTTGCAGATGCTGAAAAACTCATTCGAGCCACGCAAGGAAAAGTCACTAGCCTAAATTTAGGTGGTACTAAACCTCGAGAAGGGACAAAAAATTACTCTAAAACAATTAATTTAACTGATACTGAGGCGGATTTATTAACAGGATTACAACAAGACGGCATTGAGATCTATATTCAACAAGTCCCAAGCGAATCAAAGCAAAAATTTGAAAAATAGTTAAGAGGGACAAAAATATGAGTATCGAATTAACAGCTGTTGTTTTAGCTTTGATTGCGATGTTAGCCAATGGTGAATACTTATTAGGTTCATCAATGTTATCCAGACCACTTGTTACTTGTACTTTAGCTGGTTTAGTCATGGGCGACATCACACAAGGTATTGTTATTGGTGCTACATTAGAACTCGCATTTGTAGGTTCGTTTTCTATTGGCGCTTCTATTCCACCCGAAATTATATCAGGCAGTATATTGGGTACCGCGTTCGCCATTGGGGCAGGTAAAAGTACCGAAATTGCTTTGGCGTTAGGTATTCCTATTGCTTCTTTAGTTTTATTGGTTAAAAACTTATGTTTTCTTTTTATTCTTCCTTACTTTGTTCATAAAGCGGATAAATACGCCAGTGAAGGCAATGGTAAAGGTATGGATCGAATGAATTTATTAGGTGGATTCTTTTCAATCAATCTGCCAATCGGTTTAGTCGTAGGACTTTCTTATCTATTTGGCAGTTCTGCGGTGAATGGTCTATTGGAAATGATACCTAAATTTATTATTGAGGGACTAGGTATTGCAACTGGTTTATTGCCGGCATTTGGATTTGCAATGTTAATGAAAATCATGATTAAAAAGACCAATGCTACCTTCTTTATTTTTGGTTTTGCACTTGCCGTTTATATGAAAGTACCCGTTACCGGTGTGGCAATCTTTGGGGGATGTCTTGCGCTCATTTTAACGGGTTATTCGGCATTTAATGGCAAAAAGATGATTACAGAAGAAAGTGGGCAAAAACTCAGTACCACTATGGGAAATGCGGTAGTTGCACAGGAGATCGATTATGAAAATGAAGAGTTCTAAACTAATAACCAATAAGGAGTTATCCAGAACGTTTTGGCGTTCATTTACCGCTGAATGGTCATGGAATTATGAACGACAAATGAACTTAGGCTATTCCTATGCGATGAGACCAGCTTTAGATAAGATTTACAGTCATAATAAAATCGAACTCACTGATGCCTATCAACGACATTTAGAATTTTATAACGTCACACCATGGTTAATCACCTTTCCACTAGGTATTTGTATTGCCATGGAAGAACAAAATGCCACCGATAGTGATTTTGATAAAAGCGCTATCAATGATGTCAAAATTGCACTAATGGGGCCTTTAAGTGGTCTGGGGGATTCGTTCTTTTGGGGAACATTACGCGTTATTGCAACAGGTATTGGTACCTCTTTAGCACTGGAAGGTAATATTCTAGGTCCACTTCTTTTTTTACTTATCTTTAACGTACCTGCCATTTTAGCCCGTTATTTTGGTTTACTTATAGGCTATAACATTGGCGCATCTTTTATTGGAAAGGTTCAAAAGACAGGTTTAATGGATAAGTTATCTTATGGAGCATCAGTGTTAGGGCTATGTGTGGTTGGCGCCATGGTTGCTACTATGGTGACATTAAATATGCCGTTAAAAATTGGGTCTGGCGATGATTCAGCCTCACTACAAGATATCTTTAACGGAATTGTACCGCAAATTTTGCCTTTGATGTTTACGTTATTCATCTTCATGTTAGTCAAAAAAGGGATCAAAGCGCATTGGATACTTCTACTTATTGCCGCAATCGGGATTTTAGGGGCATGGAGTGGATTATTGGGATAATTAGGAAATAAAAATGAAAAGTATCGCAGACTATGTCGCCTTAGAGCCAGAATTTTATCAAAGCATATTAGATCATTATCAATCGTTATTTGCTGATCAGATAGATTTAAATACTGAAAAGTCACTTCAATCGATTGTCATTTTTGCTACAGGATCGAGTGCCAACGCCGCTTATGGTGCCAGACCATTGATGAGTAAAATATTAAAAATCCCTGTTTATATTGAAGATCCTTCCATGGCAGCAAACTACTTACACTATAATGACGCTAATACGCTCTATTTTGCCATATCACAAGGTGGGGAAAGCTATTCTACCATTCATTTGGTTGAACAATTTATTAAAGAAAATCGAACTATTTATACCCTCACTAGCAATTCTAACAGTCCGATATATAACATCAGCAATCATGTTTTATCAATGGGGATGCCTGTTGAAGAAATGCCCTATGTCAGTGCTGGCTATAGTGTCATTATTCTTGATTTAATGTTGATTGCGTTAATTATTGGTCAAAAAACAGGGTGTTTGGATAAGCAACAATTTGAAAGTTATCTTAAACAAATACAGGATATTACGACATCATTGCCACAAGTTATCCTACAATCACAATCATGGGTATATCATCATCTCAGACAATTTAATCACGCTAAACGAGTGATTTTTATTGGCTATGGGGCAACTTATGGTGTCGCCCGTGAAGGAGAAACTAAATTCACCGAAACGGTTCGTAACACGGCGTTCGGAAAAGAGTTGGAAGAGTACATGCATGGCCCTTATCTCGGCTTACATCCTGATGATTACATCATATTTATTGAACCAAAAGGATTATTAGAAGCAAGAGCCGTAGCATTAAAAACCTTTTTGAATCGTTATGTAAAACAGGTAATAACCCTATATGCACAGCACTCGCATTCTATTACTGAGCATGATCTAAACTTTGATATCCATTGTGATGAATTATTAACATCATTATTTATGACTATTCCTATTCATCTACTCAGTTACCAACTATCCCAGTTAAAGGGTCATAATCTAGAAAAATCAACTTATCCAGAATTTGATGAAATCACTAAATCCAAAATTAAGAGGGTCACCGTATGAGAAAATTTGACGAACAAAAAGAGCTTAACAGTATGAATGGCGCATTAAAATTACGTCCGTTTATTAATCAGTTTATTGATCAGATTCATGAACGAGGTTATCGTAATATCTGTTGGTTAGGCATTGGTGGCACTTATGCTTCATCAATGCAAGCCGTCGTTCATATGAAAGAAAAATCTGCACTAGAAACTTTTGTGCAACATGCTGCGGAATATTTGGTAACTGGCAATAAGCGAATAACCAAAGATTCTTTAATAATCATCTCCTCCGTGACTGGCTCAACACAAGAAGTCGTTGAGGCTATCGATAAAATTCAAAAAGAAGTCGGCTCAACGGTATTAGCCTTTTTAGATAATGCTGATTCACCATTAGGCAAAATGGTAGATCACGTTATTTCTTATCCGATGAATGAACAGTTAAAATTCTTTATGACCGCAGACAGACTGATGTATTTAGCCGGTGAATTTCCAGACTATGATGAATTTTATCAACAAATGGATCAGCACTTTGCCAAAAACATTGTTGCTGTTGCCAAAAAAGCCGATGCCTTTGGACAAGACGTTGCGCAAAAACATCACGATGACGCTATGCATTACTTTGTTGGAGCGGGTAATCAATGGGGAGCAACTTATTCACATGCTATGTGTTATTGGGAAGAACAGCATTGGTTACGTTCAAAATCAATCGAATCTGCTGAATTTTTTCATGGAACATTAGAAATTATAGACAGGGATACGGCTGTTACTGTTTACGTTGGTGAAGATAGTCAGCGCTCACTTAGTGAAAGAGTAGCTAGATTTTTACCACAAATCTGTGCTAATTACACCATAATCGATACTAAAGATTATGAATTGCCGGGTATTTCGGAAAAATATCGGGGGCACTTATCTCCATTTGTTTTTCGTGCTATTAATAACCGAATTGATGCTTATGTCGAACATCTCAATCGTCATCCAATGTCAATCCGTCGTTATTATCGTTGCTTAGATTACTAAAAGGAGTCGTGCATGATTGCAGTATTAGTAAGTACTCACGGCACAATGGCTAACAGTTTAATTGAAACGGCTGAAATGATATGTGGTAAGCAAACTCAATGTGAAGCCGTTTCCTTTTTAATGGGACAATCGCTAGATGATTTTCAACAGCAAATTGAACAAAAGTTAGCAATGTTAACTAAATCGGGATCAGCCATTTTATGCTTAGTCGATTTAAAAGGCGGTACGCCTTTTAATACTCTTGTTAAACTGATCCCAAATTACCCGATGATGGAAATTATCACTGGCGTTAATATTCCAATGCTATTAACCACATTTATGCTTAGAACGGATAAAAATGATCTAATTGATTTATTGCCAGAAGTCATCGAATCATCAGTACAAGGTATTGAGCGATATAATTTAATTTCAATTAGTAACAATAATATTCAAGATGAGGAATTTTAAATCAAATAATGACTAGAAAGCTCAATTATAGTGATATTTAGTCTTATAAATAATCATAAGTTTTGTTAATTCCATAAGAAAATATATATGTGGTTATTATGAAATAATAGATAAAGATTGGAGAAGGTTTATTAGGAGGAATAAACAACGCATTTTTTTAGCAAGAGCTCTTGCTCTTTATTACAAACCAAATATTATCATCTTGGATGATGCTAGTCGTGCATTGGATAATGATAGCGAGCTTTATGCTAATAAAGTTATTGAAAATTTCGATATAACAAGAGGTATCATCACTCGCAAAGAAACAACAATAGTTTCAGTAGATAGAATCATTAAACTAAATTAATCATCAATCTTTGAAGGTTATGTTTAGATGTTTAAGATATTTAATATAGCTTAATGGGGTAGACAACATTGAATGTTACTTAAAAAAAACGCATTAATTATTTTATTTTTTTTATTATCATCAAGTGTTATTTCATGTTCAATCAAAAAAGGTCTTATGGATTTAGAAAAATATGATACTTATAATTGGATGGAAACTGAGCAAGAAAAAATGCATAATTGGTTATTATCTGAATCCGATCGTTCAGTCAATATTCTTGAAAAGTTGGATTGGTTTGCTTCGATTAAAAAACGACTTGAAGAATTAACTGAATATGGAGCTGAACCAGTAATTTTTTATATTAGATTACAAGGTAATAACACTTTTTATTTTAAACAAACAGCTCAGCATCCTTATAATCGTCTCTTTGTGAAAAATCGTTTTGGTAAAGAAACACTATTGATTGATCCTCCTGTTGGTTACGGTATCTATGATTACTATCCTTCTTATGATGGGCAATATATTGCTTATAGTATTTCTGAAAATGGTTCGAATGTTTCTACAATAAAAGTGTTTAATTTAAAAACTCGAACACATCTTCCAGATAACTTATCGGGCATTACTGACACAAATTTATTGTGGGCGGAGGATAATTTATCTTTTTTCTACCATAGAAATAATTTATTTAAAGCCAATAATATAAAAGCTGGAATCGAAGAAATTTATTTACATCACTTAGATTCTGATACAAAAAAAGATATCGTAATTTTTGGTAAAGATCAGCTGTCGAACTATAACGCCAGAACAGATCAAAATACATCTTTATCACTTTCTTCGAATTGGGCGATTGCTTGCTCTTCATCTTCATTATCAGGCTATAATCTTGATTTATACAAATTACCTCGAGAGAACCTTAATAAAAATAATGTTAGTTGGAAGAAAATTATCGATAGAAAAGAGAATGTTACGGATTTTTTGGTAAAAGATGATTGGTTATATTTGGCTAAATATAATCATTATTCAGGCTATAGTATTTTTCGGGTTAATCTTAATGATATCAATCAATCAGAAGAAAAAATTATTGAATGGCAAAATGGAGAATTAACGAATTTTGTCGCCAATAAAGATGCAATTTATCTCACCTATCATGATTCTGAGCAATTAAAATTTGTGTCTATTCCTTTTTCAGATATTCATAATATTAAATCGATTCCTATTTCAAATAATAATGAAGTAACGGCTATATTTACGAATTCAGATCAAGATGAGATTTTATTTACGCAACAAAGTTGGACTAGCCCACCAAAAATATTTCGTTATCATCCGAATAATCAGTTAATTGAAGATTCTAAAATTTTAAATTCAGATCATGCTTTATTTTCAGAATATGAATCTGAACAAAAATGGGTTAAATCAAATGATGGAATACTCATTCCATTAACACTCATTTATAAAAAAGGAATGAAATTTGATAGTAGTGCACCAACTTGGTTAACAGTGTATGGTGCCTATGGTGAAAGTGAATTCCCCAATTATGATGCTTCACGTTTAATATGGCTTGAAAAAGGTGGCATAATTGCCATAGCTCATGTGAGAGGCGGGGGGGAATTAGGTCCGAAATGGCATTATGATGGTACAGGTTATAAAAAACAAAATTCAATTAATGATTTTATAAAATGCGCTGAATACTTAATTCATTATCATTATACTCAACCCTCTAAATTGGTGATAAGTGGAAATAGTGCTGGCGGTATTGTTATAGGTATGGCATTAATAAAGCGTCCGGATCTTTTTGCTGCTGCATCAGTTAAGGTTGGCATGTTGAATATGAGTCGATTAGATAAAATTCCAATAGGAAGGGCTAATTTTGAGGAATTTGGTTCACCTTTTAAAAAACACGAGTTAGAAAATTTAATTAATATTGATGCCTATCTTAATTTAAAAGAAGGTGTTGAATATCCTAATGTCATGGTGTCGGTAGGATTACAAGATGATCGCGTTTCACCATGGCAAAGTGCTAAATTTGCAGCAAGACTTAATGATATAAAGCGTCAACAAGATGAAAGGGTTTTTATTATTACCGATAAGTATGGTGGACATTTTATGGATAACTTTTTATATATGATGACATTCTTTTTTTGGAAAACAGATAACTAAAATTATATTTGTAACGTCATTAGTTTTTTCTTATTAGCAATAAAAACACCATTATTTTAAACGAAATATTGAGTTCTAAAAACGAGTTAAATATAACGCCATGTTATTATTTTATAACCTACAAAAATAATTCTTATCTTGCTTGTTTTATGATGATATTTTGCTTTAATAGTAAAAAAGTCTCTTGGTATAACATCTACTTTTGGAAATAAAATATGAAAAATGTTGGTTTTGTTGGATGGCGTGGAATGGTGGGGTCGGTTCTGATGCAACGTATGGTTGAAGAACACGATTTTGATTATATTAATCCTATTTTCTTTTCGACTTCACAAGCAGGGCAAGCTGCACCTAGTTTTGGCGGTAAAACAGGAACATTGCAAAATGCTGATAATATTGAAGCATTAAAGGCGTTAGATATTATCGTGACTTGTCAAGGTGGAGATTATACTTCCGAAATTTATGCAAAATTACGTGCTTCGGGGTGGCAAGGATATTGGATTGATGCCGCATCTACATTGCGTATGGAAGATGACGCCATTATCGTATTAGATCCTGTCAATAAAGCGAATATTCAAACAGCATTGGACAAAGGTATTAAAACGTTTGTCGGCGGGAATTGCACAGTCAGTTTAATGTTAATGTCACTGGGTGGCTTATTTGCTGAAAATTTGATTGATTGGGTGTCGGTATCAACTTATCAAGCGGCTTCTGGTGGTGGTGCTCGCCATATGCGTGAACTTTTAACGCAAATGGGGATGTTAAATGCCGAAGTTGCCAAAGAACTACAAGATCCTCACTCTTCAATTTTAGAGATTGAACGTAAAGTAACCCAAAAAATGCGTGATGGAAGTTTGCCAACCGATAATTTTGGTGTACCACTTGCTGGGAGTTTAATTCCTTGGATCGATAAAGCATTGGATAATGGACAAAGTAAAGAAGAGTGGAAAGGGCAAGCTGAAACCAACAAAATATTAGGTACCAATCAAATTATTCCTGTAGATGGACTATGTATTCGTATTGGTGCTTTGCGCTGTCATAGTCAGGCATTTACCATCAAGCTGAAAAAAGACATTAGCGTGCCGGAAATTGAAAAATTACTTGCTGCACATAATGATTGGGTAAAAGTGATACCCAATGATCGAGAATTATCAATGAGAGAGTTAACCCCAGCAGCCGTTACTGGTACATTAACCACTCCTGTTGGTCGTTTGCGTAAACTAAATATGGGTAAAGACTATTTATCAGCATTTACCGTTGGGGATCAGTTATTGTGGGGGGCCGCAGAACCGTTACGAAGGATGTTACGCATCTTAGCATAATGGTTAATCGATGGCATGATAAAACAGCTCGATTTTTTCGGGCTGTTTTTGAACTTAAAAAGTTATTTATGCTACATCATGTTCGAGCAAAATCATCAAAAGTGATCCATTAAATAACGCTTGTTGCACTAAAGCAAATGCACCAATTGCCGAGCGGTCATTGAGTGAAGAGCAGTTGATTGAAAGATTCTTTCTTAAATCTTCTAAACTCAGTGAGTTTAAAGCGCTAGTTACTGTATCTAAAAGTATTTCTGTCGCTTTGGTGAGTTCACCTGCTAATACAATTCGTTGTGGGTTAAAAATATTGACCATAATAGCTACTGCTCGACCTAGATTTTCGCCTGCATCTTTGACTAACTTAATGGCAAGCTCATCCCCTTGATTGGCTAATTGGCAAATGTTGACGATATCACAACAATCTTTTGTTAATTTAGTCGTATAACCTTGATCAATCATCTGTTTTGCTCGTCGTTCAATGGCATCATTAACAACTCGGTTTTCCAAACAACCAAAATTACCACAATGACAGCGTTCACCTAACGCATCGACTTGAATATGTCCCACTTCGCAAGCACTTTGATTATGGTTAGTCAGTAATTGTTGATTGACAATAACACCTGATCCGACACCACGATGAACACGAATCAATATTGAATCATCGACATCTTGCGTAGAACCAAAATAATTTTCGGCTAATGCTAGACTTTGGATATCATTACCTAAAAAAATAGAAACATTAAATTGTTTCTGCAATATATCGGCTAAAGGCCATGCTTTAACTTGAATATGAGGTGTATATCGAACAATTCCTCTTACAGAATCAATCAATCCAGGTAGAACCACCGATATAGCAATAAGATGCTTAATCTTTTTACTATTTTTTTGAATAAATTGTTCAATTAATGTAATCAAATATTCTTGTGCTTGTTGCTGTATAAAAACGGTAAGAGGATACACTTCAGAAACTAAGCTGTTTGCTCCAAGATCATAGAGTTCAATGGTGACATGCGAACGACTTAATTGAATAGCAATGGCTTGATAATAATCAAACTTGGCTTGAATGGAAACAGCTGGTCTTCCGCCAGTTGATTGCTGGGCATCAACTTCTTTTATAAGTTTATTCTTAAGTAGCTGTCGGGTAATTTTGGTAATGCTGGCTGGGGCTAAATGACTGATTTCGGCTAACTGGATACGAGAAATGGGAGCTTGCTGAACAATTAAACGATAAATCATAGCATAATTTAATTGTTTAATTAGTTCAGCATTTCCAACTAAATTCAGATAATTAAATGTCATATGTTGTCTCAATAATCATTAATTATCTGACATTCTAACGGGTGATTTCTCCATTAACAACCGTTTTAGTTATCGTAAAGTCTCGATTAAAAACAACTAAGTTGGCAATTTTACCTTCACTAATGCTACCAAGTTGTTTATCCACACCGATTGCTTTAGCTGGGTAAAGTGTCGCCATTCTTAAGGCTTCATCTAATGCAATACCCACATATTCAACAGCATTTTTAACTGCATCAATCATGGTTAATGCAGAGCCACCAAGCGTGCCTTTATCGTCAACACATAGCCCATCTTTATAATAAATGGTTTTACCTGCAAAAACAGCAGAAGACAAATCAGAACCGGCTAACAACATTGCATCTGTAATTAAAATTAAATGATCTTTCTTAATTTTATGGCTATTGCGAATGTTTGCCCAACTTACATGATGTCCATCGGCAATAATACCAACATATACTTCTGGTTCATCATATATTGCACCAACTACGCCTGGCTCACGTCCTGAAATATAAGGCATAGCATTAAATAGATGAGTGCCTAATCGAATTCCATCATTAAAGCCACGACGACAGTCATCGTAATGACCATTGGAGTGACCGACAGAAACATGAATTCCTGCATTAACTAATTGTTTAATAAAATGGCTTTCAACTCTTTCTGGCGCAAGAGTAATGATTTTAATCACATCAGCATTTTCACATAAGAAATCAATCATTTTTTGTGAAGGTAAACGAATAATGTTTTCGTCATGAATCCCTTTCTTTTCAGGACTAATATAAGGACCTTCAAGATGTAAGCCTAATGCTTGATTAGGATGTCGAGCTAAATATTCACGCATGACCGCGACCGCTTTTATCATAAATTCATCTGTTGATGTGATTAAAGTCGGTAAATAGCTCGTACAACCATAAATAAGGTTGGTAGCTTGCATCGCTTCTAATGTTTCAACATTTAATGCGTCGAGTGTCTCATTAAATTGCACACCGCCACATCCATTGACTTGAATATCAATAAATCCAGGCGCAACGATCGCTCCTTGTAGATCTTCAATTTTGATATTGTCGGGTAAATTATCTTGTTTACAAATTTTGTCAATTTTATCACCGTCGATAATAACAGCATGATTTTCAAGAATCTCATAACCGGTATAAATACGACAATTTGTTAATGCATACATTGAGTTATCCTTTATAAAATGGTCACGTTAAGATTGTCTGCTTCCATTTGTTTGAAATATTTTAATGTTTTTACTTTAAGGTCATCAGTGCTTGGTTCATCACAAACAATAATAGATGCTGGGTGCATTTGTAATGCGGATACTGTCCATAAATGATTAATTGAACCTTCAACGCCGGCTTGTAATGCTAAACTTTTGTTATGACCACAGACTAATAAAATCACTTCTTGTGCATCCATTAATGTGGCGACACCAATAGTTAGTGCGTGCTTTGGAACTTGATTCACATCATTATCAAAGAAACGTGAATTGGCAATACGCGTATCTTCAGTTAAGGTTTTAATACGCGTGCGTGAGCAAAGTGACGAGCCCGGTTCATTAAAAGCAATATGCCCATCTTGACCAACACCACCAACAAAGATATTGATTTTGCCATAAGATTTGATTTTTTCTTCATATTGACGGCACTCTTGAGCAATATCGGTTGCATTACCATTTAATATATGGATATTGTTTTTATCGATATCAATATGGTTAAAAAAGTTTTCATGCATAAAAGTATGATAACTTTGAGGATGATCTTCAGGAATACCAACGTATTCATCCATATTAAACGTTACCACATGTTTAAAGCTAACATCACCTGCTTGGTAGTGTTTGATCAGTTGTTGATACATCACTAATGGCGAGCTACCGGTTGGTAAGCCTAACAAAAACGGACGATCCGCTGTCGGTTTAAATTGGTTAATTTTATTCACAATACGTTGTGCAACCCAAGCGCCCACTTCTTGAGCATTTTCTAAAGGAATAAGCCTCATTCGATACCACCTTTTCTGATATAATTAGAACCACTTCTTTTTTTTTGAAGTAAAATATGTTGACTGTATTTTACTATATTAGAGCAATTAATCAAAAAAAAGCGTGATAAAAATCACATATATTGAATAATTAATTTGCGAAGTAAAATAATATAATATGAAATAGAATGGATCGTTTACTGATATCTGAAGATGCATAACAAATCATCATGTTCAGATATAGTTTAAATAAATATAAGAGGTTAAACTTATGGGAATTTTAGCTTATATGCAACGTATTGGGCGCTCATTAATGGTGCCAGTTGCAGTTCTACCTGCTGCAGCAATACTTCTAGGGATAGGATATTGGATCAATAGCGTTGAATGGGGTGCAAATAGTATTGCGGCAACATTTTTAATAAAATCTGGTGGCGCTATCATTGATAACATGCCAATTTTATTTGCTATTGGTGTTGCATATGGTATGTCCAAAGACAAAGACGGTGCAGCTGCACTTTCTGGGTTGGTCGGATTTTTGATTATTACAACATTATTATCGCCAAATTCAATTGCACTTTTTGAAGGTGTTGATACCAGTGTTGATGGTTGGCAAACGCAAATATCTCCTGCATTTGCGAAAATCAATAACCAATTTATTGGTATTTTAGTGGGTATTATCTCTGCTGAACTCTATAACAAATTTAGTACGGTTGAGTTACATAAAGCGTTAGCTTTTTTTAGTGGCAAACGACTTGTTCCGATTATTGTTTCTATCGTGATGCTACTTATCTCTGTCATCTTTTATTTTATCTGGCCAATTATTTTTGAAGCATTAGTAAAATTTGGTGAATCGATTAAGAATTTAGGTGCAGCAGGTGCAGGGGTGTATGGCTTCTTTAACCGTATATTAATTCCAGTTGGTTTACATCATGCTCTTAACTCAGTATTTTGGTTTGATGTTGCTAACATTAACGATATTCCAAATTTCTTGGCTGGTCAAAGTGCGATAGATTCTGGTAAAGCTGTTGTAGGTATTACTGGACGTTATCAAGCAGGATTCTTCCCAATTATGATGTTTGGTTTACCAGGTGCTGCTTTAGCCATGTATCACACAGCGAAAAAAGGCAATAAAGATAAAACCGCATCAATTATGTTAGCAGCTTCTTTTGCAGCATTCTTTACGGGAATTACAGAACCGCTTGAATTTGCGTTCATGTTTGTTGCACCAGTACTTTATGTTATTCATGCAATTTTAACAGGCATTTCACTCTTTATTGCTGCAACGATGCAATGGATATGTGGATTTGGTTTCAGTGCCGGTTTAATCGATATGTTACTGCAATCTGGAAATCCTCTTGCAGTGCATTGGTATATGCTCATTCTTCAAGGTTTAGTGTTCTTTGTGGTTTACTATGTTGCGTTCCGCTTTATCATTGTTAAATTTAACCTTAAAACCCCAGGTCGTGAAGATGAAGACAGTGCGGCACAATCATCGACAACTGATACCGCTAAACCAGCGCAAACGACAGCTGATACCACAGCGCTTGCTGAACAATATTTAGCTATTGTTGGCGGTAAAGAAAACCTGACCAATATTGATTCTTGTATCACTCGATTACGTTTGAGTGTGAAAGATTCTGATTTAGTTGATGAAGCAGCCGCTAAAGCATTAGGTGCAATGGCTGTGATTAAACTAGGTAAAACAGGTGTGCAAATTGTTGTAGGTCAACAAGCTGAAAAGATTGCAGATCAAATGAAAAAATTAGTTTAAACGATAACAACTTAAACTATGACTATTAATTAATCCGCCTTATTCGTCATACTTAACGACAAAATAAGGCGGTTTTTTATTTTTCTTGATTACTTATTACCCTTCGATATTCTTATTTCTTTCCGTTGTGTTTGATTTGATAATCAGTTATTGCGTTTCTAAATATGGCTTAGTCTAATGTTAATCAGACTAGATTAATCTTAATTGAAAGGATGATGTGGGCGAAACAATTTTTAATAATGAAGCAGATTAAAAATTTAATATTAAATTAGAATGTTAAAATGACATCTTGCTCATCAAGCAATTGATTTAAATCGTAATGGTTAATCACTTTAGTGGTAATATTAAAGGTGAAATCAGAAAGATTATGCGATTTTAATGCTGACTCACTCACATAAACATCTTCAATATCATAAAGTTCAAGCATATTGAATGTGGCGATATAGTCACGCATCAAAATGAGATCGGGTTGCTGTTCAGGTAATAAATGAAAAATGCCTTTATCGGTAAAAATGACCGTAATATGATTTAAAGCAGATAATGCTAAAGCCAAATCAAGTGCTTCTCGACCTTTGGCACTACCATGAGGGGAAGAATGAATAATAATGGCAATTTTCTTCATATCATTAACCGTCATATTTAAAATTGAATAACACGATCTGATAAAGTGATTGATTCAGTTAGCTCACCTAAACCGGTTAATTGAAAATAATCGGCAATATTTTCTTCGGTTATTCCACGTCTTAGCGAAGCTGCAACACAAATTGTTAAGGGTAGATCATATTTTTTTGCTAATTCTTGCCAAGCGCTGACTAAATCAAATTCATCATTGGCAGGGTCGGTATATCGATTACCATTATAAACACCATCAGCGTAAAAAAAGATATTTTTTATGGTGTGAGATGTATTTAACAATAAGGCTTGTGCAAATTGATACGCACAATAAGCAGATTGGGTCCCATAAGCAGGACCCAAAACAACGAGTGTATATTTCAATGAAGTAATCAATTTATTTATCTTATTTGCTTAAATGAAGATTGTTGATTGTTCCCATTGTTATCTCCATCAATGCCCAATAGCGAAATTTCAAAAACTAAAGTTGATTCTGGTAAAATCGCTGCTTTGTCTCCTTGAGCTGGATAATATTGACTACCATATGCTAATTCTGGTGGAATGACTAATTTGATTTTACCACCTACTCCAATTAATTGAATTCCTTCAGCCCAACCTTTAATTACTTCATCAAGTTTAAAGCTAACGGTTTCACCACGATCATATGAACTATCAAATTTACGTCCGTCAACGAGTTTACCTTCATAATGAACAATAACGTTACTATCTTTTGTTGGATGATGAGAAGAACCTTGATTAATTATTTGATAAAGTAAGCCCGACTTAGTTTGTTTTACACCACTTTGTTTAGCAAATTCTGAACGGAATTTCGAACCTGCTTCAATATTTTCTGCTTTTTCTTTTTCAAAACGCGCTTTGGCTTTTTCCATCACACGTTGACGAATAGCACTTAAAATAGCGTCAGTTTCATCATTTGATAATTGTGATTTACTGTTAAATGTTTCAGTGAGTCCGCTGATAATATAGTCAGGATCGATATCAATTTCGCTTTCTTTTAAAGAAGACGCAAATGAAGAACCTAATGCATAAGAATCTTTTTGTGTTTGAGTAGTTAATGTCACTTTATTCGGATTGGCTGATTGTTCTGCCGACGTGATAGTTTGTTCAGCATGGGTAGTTGTTTGCTTATCCGTCGGATTACTTTGGGTATCACATCCAGTTAAAGCTAACACAATTGCGCTACTGATAAGCGTCATTCTTAAAAATAACTTCATTTTAATTCTCCATATTGAAATTTTTTTATTATTATTAATATTATAACTTATTTGATATTAGATAATACAGTATTTACAAACCATTATTAGTAAAAAATTTGCCTTAACAAATCATTAACATTGTCATTAATCCTTTCTTGATGATTAAATCATTCTTGAGTGCAAGTGGCATCCTCAGTTATAATGTAAAAAGTTTATATTAATATATAAGGATAGCTATTTTGACTACCGAACTTAATACCCTTGATATCGAAGAAATTATTAGTTTATTACCACATCGATATCCTTTTTTAATGGTTGATCGTGTGATTAGTTATGAAAAAGGGAAAACGCTAAAAGCAATCAAAAATGTAACGGTCAATGAGCCTTTTTTTCAGGGACATTTTCCTAATAAACCCATTTTCCCCGGTGTTTTAATTTTAGAAGCGATGGCCCAAGCAACGGGTATTTTAGCTTTTAAAAGTATTGAAGAATTATCACCCGGACAATTGTACTATTTTGCATCTATTGATAAAGCTCGTTTTAAACGACCTGTTGTGCCTGGTGATCAGATTGTACTGGATGTGGAATATATTAAAGAGCGTCGTGGAATTGCATTGTTCCATGGTGTAGCAACTGTTGATGGAAAGTTAGTTTGCGAAGCCGAGATGATGTGTGCTCGTAAATAGTATTGATTTGTCTAAATATCCCAAAAACAGTATGAAGGAAATGCTATGGCAACGGAAATACATCCAAGTTCAGTGATAGAAAAAGGCGCCAAAATTGGTAACAATGTTAAAATTGGTCCTTTTTGCTTTATTGGTGAAAATGTTGAAATTGGTGAAGGGACTTTTTTAAAATCACATGTAGTCATCAATGGCCACACTAAAATTGGTAAAGATAACCAGATATTTCAATTTGTATCGATTGGTGAAGTTAACCAAGATTTAAAATATCGAGGCGAACCAACTCGCACTGAAATTGGTGATCGCAATATGATTCGCGAAAGCGCGACTATTCATCGCGGTACTGTTCAAGGTGGCGGAATTACCAAAATTGGCAGTGATAATTTACTAATGATTAATGCGCATGTTGCACATGATTGTCAAATTGGTAATCATTGTATTTTGGCAAATAATGCAACACTTGGCGGACATGTTCAGTTAGATGATCATGTTATCATTGGTGGTATGACTGCGGTACATCAATTTTGTGTCATTGGATCACATGTTATGGTTGGTGGTTGTTCAGGCGTTGCGCAAGATGTCCCACCTTATGTGATAGCACAAGGAAATCATGCCACACCACATGGCGTGAATTACGAAGGTCTAAAACGTCGTGGATTCAGTAAAGAAGCTTTGCAAGCTATCCGCAATAGTTACAAAATTCTTTATCGAAATGGGCTATCGTTAGACGAAGCGAAAGCAGAAATTGAGGCTATTGCAAATCAATATCCTGAAGTCAAATTATTCAATGATTTTTTTGCACGTTCAACACGTGGCATCATTCGTTAATGACTAGTCAACCAATCACAAGCCAGACAGATACGAATAAATCATTAACCATTGCTCTAGTCGCCGGTGAAACATCTGGCGACATTCTGGGCGCTGGATTGATTCGTTCTCTCAAAAAGTATCATCCTAATATTCGATTTGTTGGTATTGCAGGGCCTTTAATGCAAGCTGAAGGGTGTCAAGCTTGGTATGAAATGGATGAGCTTTCTGTTATGGGGATTGTAGAAGTGTTGGGAAAATTACGTCGTATTTTAGCAATACGTCGTGATATTACTAAGCGTTTAATTGAATTAAAACCCGACATTTTTATAGGAATTGATGCGCCTGATTTTAATCTTTCCTTAGAAGGTAAGTTAAAGCGAGCAGGGATTAAAACAATTCATTATGTGAGTCCTTCGGTATGGGCTTGGAAGCAAAAACGTGTTTTCAAAATTAAACGTAATACTAATCTCATATTAGCTTTTTTACCTTTTGAAAAAGCGTTTTATGATAAGTTTAATGTCCCTTGTCGTTTTATTGGTCACAAAATGGCAGATGATGTGCCATTAATGCCTGACCAAGTCGCAATGCGTCAACAATTAGGCATTCCGCTCAATGGTCGGTGTTTAGCAATATTGCCGGGAAGTCGTCATGCGGAAGTCACCTTATTGTCTGCCCCTTTTTTACAAGCAGCTCAGCTTTTACGTGATCGTTACCCTGATTTGCATATAGTCGTACCTTTAGTCAATGAAAAAAGACGACAAGAATTTGAGCAGATTAAAACGCAAATAGCACCAGAACTGAAAGTTCAACTATTAGATGGTCATGCCCGTGAAGCAATGATTGCCAGTGATGCTGCGATTTTGGCATCCGGAACAGTAGCACTAGAATGCATGCTAGCCAAATGTCCAATGGTGGTGGGTTATAAAATGAAGCCATTCACTTTCTGGTTAGCCAAAAAATTAGTTACAACCCCTTATGTTTCATTACCCAATATTTTAGCTGGTAAAGAAATTGTACCCGAGTTATTACAGCAAGACTGTACCCCTGAAAATATCGCTAATCATATTATTCCTTTTTTAGAAGGGGATAATAGTGAACTTAAAAAAACATTTTTATCATTACATCAGCAAATTCGTTGTCACGCTGATGAACAAGCAGCTCAAGCTGTACTTGATGTATTAGAGGATTCACCTTGTTGTTAGAATTTAGTTATCCTGATGCCACCTTAATTGCTGGAGTTGATGAAGTTGGGCGGGGACCGCTTTGTGGTGATGTTGTGACTGCAGCTGTTATTTTAGATCCTAATAAACCAATCAAAGGATTAACTGACTCTAAAAAACTTTCCGAAAAAAAACGTGAACAATTTTTTGATATCATCAAAGAAAATGCATTAGCTTGGTGTATTGCAAGAGCTTCGGTTGAGGAAATTGACAAATTAAATATTTTGCATGCTACCATGTTAGCTATGCAACGAGCGGTGACTGGACTTGCGATCCAACCTGATTTTGTTTTAGTCGACGGTAATCGTTGCCCTGAATTTGGTATTCAAACACAAGCCGTTGTCAAAGGCGATTTACTGGTGGCAGAGATTAGTGCTGCGTCGATTTTAGCAAAACTGACGCGTGATCGTGAAATGGTAGAATTAGACAAATTGTATCCCCAATATGGACTGGCAAAACATAAAGGATATCCCACTAAGGATCATTTAATGGCAATTGAGCTGCACGGTATCAATCATCTATATCGTAAAAGTTTTGCTCCAGTTAAAAAGTTATTACTTACCTAAGGCGACCAATGTTGGTCTACTGTTATTAATAACGGTGAATTAAACATAGCGACAGGCGAAATAACGGTTTCTTGAAAAGGGATTTTATCGCCATAACGCGCTTTTAATTTTTGTTTTACTGCGGCAGATGAAAGGTTGAAATCTTTGATATTTTGTAATTGACCAATTTTTAAGTTAAGTGCTCTATTATAAATTTTCCAAACTAATTCAGAACAATAGATATAATTGTCATTCCAACCAAACCAGATATCATAAGGTTTATTTTCAAAAGTTTTTGCAACTAGCTTTAATTTATTGGTTTCCTTAACAGATAAATTATGATCTTTGAGACGTTTGATTACATAATATCTATTTTTTCCTCTTTCAATAAAGCTTGTTAAAGGTGTATAAGCGACTTTACTCCCAGCTTCAAATACATAAGGTTTACCATTTTGTATAAAAATGATTCCCATATGGCTATAGGGCGAATTTGTTGCTTGTTCAACGGCTTTACTTTGACTGGATTGAGACGATTGAAAAATAATATCGCCATCTTTTGGCTGATAATTTGCTTCACAGATAAAACAGGAAAATAACAATATAAAAATCAAAGTAAATCGCATATTTTTCTATTATTCATATAGTTATATTTTGAATTGAGTTGAAAAGTACTGTCTAAATATCTTATATAAAAAAACAGCTACTGAAGATTATTTATTATCAAGTAGCTGTTGTTTATTTTTCGGTTAATAATTAATCTTGCTGACTAAAAATAGACGCAAATTTACTTTTATATTTAGCTTTGCAATCACGAGCAAAACGGATGGTTTTAAAGATACCCAATAAACTAGCTTGATGCATACGATATAATAATCGATGGATCATTAACGCAAACCAACCTTTAACACTCATTTCTTTATTGCCAATCAACTTAACCACGCCTTGGGCGGTGTCATGTAAAGAAATAATGGTTCCTTTATCGGTATAGACAAATGACTTCATGGCTTGATTGTTAATCAGACTAACGATATTTCGAGCGCAAATTTTTGCCATTTGATTAGCTGCTTGTGCTGTGGGTGGAGAGGCTCGTCCGCTATCTTGCATCGCATAAGCACTATCACCAATAACAAAGATATTATCGTCTCGTGTAGTTTGTAATGTCGGTTTAACGACTAATTGATTTGAACGACTTGATTCTAAACCAGCTATGTCTTTCAGATAATCAGGTGCTTTAACGCCAGCAGTCCAAATCATAATATCGGCTTTAATGGTTTCCCCTTCTTTAGGATAGAATCCATCACTTTCGGCCTTAGTAATCATGGTATTCGTTAAGACATGAATACCGCGTTTTTCAAGGGTTTTAGTAATGCTTAATGCCGTTTTTTCGGGTAATGCTGGTAAGATACGATTGGTTGCTTCAATAACGGATACATCTAAGAAATCAGCACACATTTTGTTTTTTCGACATACGCCAAACGTTTCAACCATATGAGGTAGTTCAGAGGCTAACTCGACACCTGTTGCGCCACCACCAACAATAGCAATGCGAAGTTTTTCCCCTTTAGTGTCAGCGTCTTTATCGAGCGTTGAACAGAAATTTATGAATTTTGATAGCAGTATTTCACGTAGGCGAATAGCGGCATTTTGATCATCTAAAAATATACAATGTTCTTTAACACCAGGCGTACCAAAATCATTCGAAGTACTACCTACTGCTATAACCAAAATATCATACGATAGGGAAATATGATTATCATTTGTATCATTGATCAGAACTTGCTTATTCTCACGATCAATATTGGTAAAAGTACCTTGAGTAAACTCAAAATGATGTTGCTTTGCTTGTTCAGAAAAGAAGATGTTATCAACTTGTTCATACATAGCACCTGTTGCAACTTCATGCAGTAGTGGTTTCCAAATGTGGTAACTATTTTTATCGATCAGCGTTATTTCAGCTTGTTTATTTTTACCTAGCTTATCACCAAGATTAGTTGCCAACTCTAATCCACCTGCACCACCACCAACAATAATTATTTTTTTCATATTTAATACCTTACAATCCTAATTTAAAATATCATACTAAATAAGTAGGTTTTTATCTATATTCTTTTGACTAATATCAATTATAAATAAAATCTATTAATATATTGATTTACAATGATTGAAAATAATTTATTTTATTAAAAATAAAATGTTTAATATTTATTAAATAGAAGACAATTAATGCCTTTATTTGGAATAAAGTGAAGGTGAACTTGTACGAATAAAGCACTTTTCGTATAATGAGTAAATAAGTTTTTACGTATGTTATCCTATTAATATTTATCTAAACATCTTGATATCTTATCCATTTAACATCACACTTTAAAAAAAATTATATGAATAAAAAAATATTTATTAGTATTGCGTTAATCATTATTTTAATTTCAATGACGATCCTAATACGCTCACACAATAGCCAGTTAATTCTTCAAGGTGAGGTTGATGCGCCGAATGTCAGTGTGGCTTCAAAAGCCAAAGGGCGTGTTCAGCTTATTCACGTTAATCGGGGTGATGATGTAAAGCCTAATGATATTCTAATTACGCTTGATAGTCCTGAATTATTAGCGCAAGTGAAAGCGGCTGAAGCCGCACGAGATCAAGCTAAAGCTCAGGTGGCACTTTCCGAACATGGTACGCGTGAAGAAAGCATACGTTATTACGAAGCATTACTTGAACAAGCAAAAGTCGCTTATGATAATGCATCAAAAGAATATGACCGTAATAAAGCAATATCTGCAAAAGGGTTTGTATCACAGTCAATATTGGATAATGCATTAAAAACACGTGATGCTGCTTTTCAACAGGTACAATCTGCACAGGCTAATTTAGATCAAGCTAAAAATGGTGATCGTATAGAACAGCGTGAAATTTATGCAGCCAAATTAAAAGAAGCAGAAGAGCAACTCAAGCAATTACAAATTCAATATGATGATCTTCAAGTTAAAGCCCCTGTTGGCGGTGAAATTGGTTCAATACCGGCTGAGGTAGGGGAATTATTTAATGCGAATAGTCCGTTATTAACAGTGATTCGATTACCGGATGCCTACTTTGTGTTTAATCTTCGAGAAAATATTATGCCGAACGTTCACAAAGGGGATCGTATTAAGTTAGAAGTGCCGGCACTAGGAAATAAAGAAATCGAAGCAGAAGTTCGTTACATTGCCCCAATGGGAGATTATGCAACCAAGCGTGCAACTCGTGCAACGGGCGATTTTGATTTGAAAACGTTTGAAGTCAGATTATATCCAATTCATCATGTAGAAGGTTTACGTGCGGGTATGAGTACTTTATGGAAATTGGACAATTAATGTTGGACTTTTGGACACGTTTTAAAGATGCATTTAATGACGAAGTGCCGCAAATATTCAAGCGGTTCACTTTTCATTGGTTAATGTGGATCTTACCACTGATTATTTTTGTCTTAATCAGTAGTATCTTTTATCGCGGTGTTTTGTTCGATTTACCCGTTGGCTATATCGATCAGGATAAAAGTGTTTTATCACGTGAAATTGTGCGTAATCTTAATGCGGGTGCGCATGCCAACCTGATTAATTACGATAGCCAACTTTCCGAGGCTGAACGGGATTTACAAGAAGCAAAAATTTATGCCATATTGTATATTCCACCCAATTTTGAAGCGGATGTTTTATCTGGTCGTCAACCTACCCCAATGCTTTATTATAATGCGTTATATTACAGTGCAGGGTTATACTCCATTATGGATTATTCGGGGTTAATTGCGGCGTTAAATACTGAATATCGAACAACGTTAGCGACCAGTGTCGGGTTACCCGTTCCACCACTTGCCAAAGTGAATTTCAATTATGATGGGCTATTTAATGCTAGCGGTAACTCAATGTACTTCCAACAGTTTTCGGCGGTTGTACATTTATTACAATTATTTGTTGTTACTACAACAATCTATATCCTGTCGCAATTACCTAAGCGAACCCGCCCTAATTATCCCTTTGTGCTTGGAAAATTAGCGCCGTATACCATTTGGTATACCATGTTACTCATTTTCGAAATTGCGATGTTAGTTTTGTTTTCGCATGCCAGGGTATCAGGATCCCCGTTTGCGATGATGACGGTGGTGTTTTTTTATGTCATAGCGGCACAAAGTATTGGTATTTTACTGTATACCTTTACGAAAACGTCTATTGATGCGTATACCTATATCGGTGTGCTAGTCGGATTGGCATTAACTTACTCTGGTATTGTTGTACCCGAACTTTCTATGCCATGGATAGCCAGATTTATATCATCCCTTGAGCCATTAACGTATGCACTAAATAAATTATTTGACCTTTTTTTACGACATTCAAGTTATCTTTCAGTATTAAAAACCTGCGGTATTTTAATGATCTATCCAATAATTATTACCGTGTTAGTCAGAAAACGTTTAGTGAAACGTTTGCATTCACAGTAAGAGGATAAGTAAGATGATTAAAATATTTTGGTCTTCGTTTATAAAAATATTCTTTTACATGTTAATGCGACCGATGTGGTTATTATTACTTTTATCGGTTTCTTTGATGAGTTTAGTTTATATTAATGGCACTATTACAAATTTGCCGGTAGCAATTGTTGATCAAGATCATACGGCGACTAGTCGAAGCCTAATACGTTCTTTAAACACCAGTTCAAAGATTGAAGCCATTACTTATGAAAATTCATTACAAGCATATGATGATATCAATAATCGTAAACTGTTTGCGGTATTTACTATTCCAAGAAATTTTGAAAAAAAGATCTTAAATGGTGAAGAAGTCACAATACCAGCCTATGGTGATGCTTCAAGTCGTTTAGCTAATGGTTTGATACAGGTGGATATTCGAGGAATCTATCAGCAAATATTAACTCAATATAATACACGGATTATGCGAAATGCTGGATTTACCGATAAACAGATCGACATCATACTATCGCCAATTAAAGGTCAAACAGAACCGCTATACAATGCTGGCATAAGCTTTGCAGCCATCACTTTTCCTGGCTTATTAGTGATGTTATTGCAGCACTCATTTTTAATCGCTGCAACACGCACTAACATTACGTTAAACTCCTTGCCACAAGGAAAACCGCCAAAAATTGTAATTTTTGGTAGCTTATTTGGTTTATTACCAATCTGGCTTTTTTTATCCATCGTGCTTTTTGGATTATGGCCTTGGGTACTTGGTTATCGTCAGTTAGCTAGCCTTACTGAAATACTAATCATGACATTTCCACTATTACTCGGTGCTTTGGGTTTAAGTAAATTGTTGACTGAGTGTTTGCGCAAAACTGAAATGATATATCTGACATTGGCATTTTTGACGACGCCTGTGTTTTATCTATCCGGTACCATTTGGCCAATTGATGCTATGCCTCATTGGGTTCAATTTGTCTCATATTTATTGCCGTCAACATGGGCGACTAACATGATTGCAGGTGTGAATCAAATGGGACTTGGGCTAGCAGATAATTGGCACAATATATTGATGATACTCTTATTAGGTGCGATATACAGCATAATGGGCATTCTTATTGCTGCATTAAGAGAAGGTCGAATACGTAAATTTTTCAGAAAGAGAAAAGCGAAAATACAATCTAAACGGCAGTTGATTTAATCTTATTGAACTTTTTATTTATCAAACCACTTCCAATAATTCGTTAATTGTCTTAGTAGTTATGATGACAATTAACGAATGTTAAGTTGCGTAATGCATTACTAAAAAAGATTTTCATTATCAAAGTCGAATTATTCGTTTTTCCTGTTATGATATTTTGCTAATGTTTTAGATAGATATCTTGTGTTGTAGTGAATGAAATATTATCCATGGATTATTAGCCTACGCTTAAAAACGTTACCCCTTTCTTTATGTGCGATATTAGTCGGTAATGCGCTGGCTTATTGGCAACAACAATTTGATTATCGGATCATGTTATTATCTATTAGTACTGCATCGTTGTTACAAATTCTGTCAAATTTAGCTAACGATTACGGTGATGCAGTTAAAGGAAGTGATAAATGTAATATAACCGCTCATACTCGTGGTATTCAATTGGGGTTAATCACATTAAAACAGTTAAAAATAGCGTTAATCATCAATATAATTTGTTGTATTTTATCCGGGCTATGTCTATTACACGTTGCTTGCAACAACCGATATGAATTATTCAGTTTTATATTATTAGGCTTGCTATCTATTATTGCTGCTATTACCTATACTATTGGCAACAAGCCTTATGGCTATAGTGGCTTTGGCGATTTATCCGTTTTAATATTTTTTGGGCTAGTTGGTGTAATAGGAAGTTACTACCTGCAAACAAAATCATTATCAAATTTAATTATTCTACCTGCTTTAGGTTGTGGATTGTTGTCAGTGGCCGTACTCAATATTAACAATTTACGTGATATTGATAGCGATCGAAATTGCCATAAGCGTACGTTAGTGGTCTTAATGGGACAAACCAAAGCTCGCTTTTATCATCTATTTCTAATTGTGACTGCATTTATTTTATTGGCACTTTTTGCTAGTCATCAGTTACATACCATTTGGCGGTGGTTATTTTTGATAACGCTACCGCTATTTATTTACCATATTTATGCTGTTTTTCGATTTAAGGTAGCTAAGGATGCTATCCCTTTATTATTACAGATGGTCAAACTTGCATTATTCACTAATTTACTTTATTGTTTGGGAATTATTTTGAACTAGCTCACGTTTATTTAAATTCGGTATCTTGTAACGCTATGTAAGCGTTATACTAGATAAACTAAAATATAAAGGCTAAAGGAGGCTTGGCAATGGAGTTTGATACTTCAATTCTTTGTGATTATTATCCGGAAGATGTTAACGTAGTAGAACCAATTTTCACTAATTTTGGTGGGGTTGCATCATTTTCAGGTCAAGCCGTAACAGTTAAATGTTTTGAAGATAACGGATTATTATACGAAATCTTGCAATCTAATGGTGCAGGTAAAATTCTAGTTATTGATGGCGGAGGATCGGTTCGTCGAGCATTGATTGATGCAGAATTGATTGATATTGCTGTTCAAAATCAATGGGAAGGCATCATTGTTTATGGCGCGGTTCGACAAGTAGATTATCTGGCAGAAGCAGATATTGGTATTCAAGCGTTAGCGGCGATACCCGTAGGTGCAGAAGATCAAGGTATTGGTGAAGTAGACATTAGAGTCAATTTTGGGGGGGTGACCTTCTTTTCTGGTGATTTTGTTTATGCCGATAACACCGGAATTATTTTGTCGGAAATTGCCTTAGAAATCGACGAAGAATAGCTTATAACTTGTGTTCATCCGCTGACCTTAATCGGCGGATGTTTGATGTTAAAAATAGTATGGCTGTAAAATATAACTAAATTAAACCGTAACGTTACGAATATACCCACCTGTTACCGTCTTAATTAAACCAGCAAGCTCCATATCTAACAATTTAATTGTCAAATCAGGAATCGATAAATTTAACTGTTGAGCAATAATATCAACTGGAATAGGTTGATGACGAATTAAAGCAAAAATTTCAGGATATAACATAGTTTCAACGAATTTTACAGATTGCGACGTTAATGGCTTGATAGTTGATAGATAATGAGAATAATGCTCTAAAATATCAGTTGGTTTTGTGACTAAATAGGCTCCTTGCTGAATTAAAGCATGCGTACCACGACTGTTTTCGTTATTAATTTCACCCGGTAAAGCAAATACATCTCGATTTTGTTCTAAGGCATAACGCGCAGTAATCAATGAGCCACTTTTTTCCGAAGCTTCAACCACAAAAGTACCCAGACTTAATCCGCTTATTATCCGGTTTCGTCTTGGAAAATATTCTGTTCTTGCTGCTTCAAAGGGCAAAAATTCAGAAACTAAAGCGCCATTTTGTGCCAAAATATCATGGGCAAGTTTTAAGTTTGATCGCGGTGCTATTTTAGCAAGCCCACTTCCTAAAACGGCTATAGTATCGCCCGATACCTCTAATGCGCCTCGATGACAAATTGCATCTAGTCCCAACGCTAAACCGCTAGTTACTGTTAAACCATTTATTGCCAATTCCCCCGCAAAATAGCGTCCCCATTGTGCACCATATTCACTAAATTGACGGCTACCGACCATGGCAATTTGAGGTGTTTGCAGTAACTGTTTATTCCCCATAACAAAAAGTAATAAAGGCGATGCGCTAATTTGTTTGAGTAGTGGTGGATAATCAGGATCACAATAGGTAATAAGCGTTTTAGACAAACCATCACTATTGAGCCAATCAAGCACAGGTTCAAAATGAAGGTATGAAGTAGCCAAAAAGCGTTCTTGTTGCATTTCATTCAATCCAAGCTTTTCGAGAAAAAATGCAACATTATTGATTGTATTTGGCAATCCATTTTTAAAAAACTGACTCATTTTTTTAAAAATGGCACGTTTTTCTTGTCCCAGCATTGAAATTCGTAATAAGAACTCATATTTACTCATCATTGTTTTATCATTTTATAAAAGTGTGGTTTCGTGAATTGGTGAGATATATTTTATCAATAGTTAACAAATGCTATTCACCAGCATCATAAATGTTTACAATGTATTTAAATCTGAAAAACCTGACAATTGAGGAGTAGATCGAAGAAATTATGGCTATTTTACCGGTATTACGTTTTCCTGATGAGCGATTACGCAAAGTTGCAAAACCAGTGACAGCATTTACACCCGAACTACAAACCATTATAGATAATATGATTGAGACCATGTATGAGCATAATGGTATTGGACTTGCCGCCACTCAAGTTAATGTGCATGAACAAATTATTGTCATTGATGTAACAGAAGATCGCAGTAATGTTTATGTAATCATTAACCCAGAAGTGATTAGCCAAGAGGGGGAGACAGGCATAGAAGAGGGTTGTTTATCCATTCCAGATTGTCGAGGATTTGTACCAAGAGCTGAAAAAATTAAGATTAAAGCGCTCGATCGCAATGGAAACCCTTACCAAATTGATGCCGATGAACTTCTTGCGATATGCATTCAACATGAAATGGATCATTTAAAAGGTAAGCTATTTGTTGACTATCTTTCTCCTTTAAAACGTCAACGAATCGAACAAAAAATGAAAAAAATGGCTCGAGAAGAGCTTAAAAGTAGATAAAAATAATGATAATTTATGTGGTAATTTAACTGAAGATACCGATTCAATTTGTTAAACTACCGCATAAATATTTTTTATTTTAACCAACCGTCAAAAGGTTTCTCTCCGAGAGTTTTATTACTTAGAACGATCTTTCATCTATATAAATTACAATATGCAATAACTGTTTTATCGCTCCTTTTAGGATACTTTGCTTAAATTATTTAACCGGCTAATGCTATTAGCATTGTTGATATATATTCAAATATCTGTTCAAACACAAATTCGGCAAAAGCGGGTAACATCGACATTAAATATGTGAGCATGATTAACCCTAATAATAAGGTTAGGGGATAACCAATAACAAAAATGGATAGTTGAGGAGTCATTCTATTTAATAGCCCTAACGCCATATTGATAATTAACAACAAAGCCATTAAGGGTAATGCTAACATTATCCCATTAATAAATAGTAATCGGCTGATATCAATCAAAGTAAGAACGCCATTTGCTTTTAACGGTAAAGTTGTTATTGGAATGATGTCAAAACTATTGGCTAGTCCATACAATAACCATAAATGACAATCTAAACTAAGAAAAATTAACAAAGCGATGATGTTGATGAAACGTGATAATACCGATGTAGATGGCCCACCAATAGGATCAAAAAACGTAGCCATACCTAGCCCCATTTGCATACCAATTAATTCACCAGCTACTCTCATGGTCATAAAGGCAAGTTGCATAGCAAGACCCATTAATACACCGATGATAACTTGCTGCGCAATCATCCAAATACCCATTAATGAATAGAGTGTTACAGGCTCATCGGTCGGGGGTAATGGTAACAAAAGTGCAATGAGTAAAGCCAAACCAATTTTGACGCGGTTAGGTACTTCTTTTTCGCCAGTAATGGGAGCAACCATTACTAGTGCTAAAATACGTACAAACGGTAAAAACGAGTTTTTAACCCAAGAAAAAAAATCAATATCAAATAGATAATTAATATCAAATTCCATTAAATTTAGCTGGTTAGATTTGGAATGTTGGTAATAACAATTTTAATATAGTCAGTCATTGTCGATAGCATTGATGGCCCTAAAACAATTAAGACGACAATCACCGCTAAAATTTTAGGAATGAAAGATAAGGTCATTTCGTTAATTTGTGTTGCAGCTTGTAATAAACTAATAATCAAGCCGGTCACCAATGCAGCTAAAAGTAAAGGGCCAGCAAGTGAGGCTGCGACTTTGACAGCTTGAATGGCAAGCGTACTAATCGAATCAGGTGACATAATTTTCCTTAATTTAAGAATCTTGAGTTTATGTTTTTCAACTAAAAAAGCTCTGTGCCAGTGAACCTAGTAACAAATGCCAACCATCCGCTAAAACAAACAACATTAATTTGAATGGTAGAGATACGGTTGCAGGTGGTACCATCATCATGCCTAATGCCATTAACGTACTTGCAACAACTAAATCAATGACTAAAAAGGGAATAAAAATCGTAAAACCAATTTGGAAGGCTGTTTTTAATTCACTGACGACAAAGGCAGGTACTAGTACATTCAATGGCACTTGTTCTCGTGTTTCAACTTCGTTGACATGAGACATATTCATAAATAAGGCAAGATCATTTTCCCGTGTTTGGCTTAGCATAAATTCGCGTAATGGTTTTGCAGCTGTTGTTAAGCCTTCTTGCATCGTGATTTGATTTTGTGAATAAGGAATATAAGCATCTTGATAAATTTTATCGATCACCGGTGACATAATAAAAAATGTCATAAATAGTGCAATGCCCAAAATAACTTGGTTGGGTGGGGCTGATTGCGTGCCAAGCGCATTGCGTAATAATCCCAATACAATGATGATTCGGGTAAAACTGGTCATCAAAAGTAAAATAGCAGGTATAAACGTGAGTAACGTTAAAAATACCAATGTTTCAACAGGTAATGACCAACTATGTTCACCATTTTGTATTGTTTCAGTCATAAACGGGAGTGATGAAGGATCGGCAAAACAAAATCGGCTAAAAAACAATAAGCTTAATAATGTCGTTAGCAATATAAAAATTTTTAACCGCACAAGGCATCACTCCTTTTTCGTTTTAACGCTGATTGCAAGATTTGCTTGAACACATTGTTATCAGCTGATTTAGCAACGGGTGTTGATTGTGATAATAATTTTTCGGCACGTTGTTCATCAATGGTATGTAGCAACGTCATATGATGCGAAGTGATACCGACAACCAATAATTGCTTATCCACCTCAACTAACATGATTCGTTCTTTTGGACTAATGCAATGCGTTGCTTTAACATCAATAAATGCATTACGTTTCTTATTATGACCCAGACGTTTAACTATCCAACCTAACAATAGAATCATAAAAATGACACCAATTAGCGCCGTGCCAATTGATGTGCCCATTTGACTGTAAAGATTTAATTCAGATGATGACGATACAGTATTGCTCGTGATAGTGTGGGTACTTGAGGTTGAGATCTTAGTCATATTTTTTAGGTTTATCGCCATTAACGGCTCAGTCTGCGCACACGCTCGGAAGGAGTTATAATATCGGTAATACGGACACCGTAATTATCACCAACAACGACAATTTCGCCTTGAGCAATCAAATAACCATTGATCAAAATATCTAAAGGTTCGCCAGCAAGTCCGTCGAGCGCAATCACTGATCCTTGAGTAAGATTGAGTAAATCTTTGATTGTCATTTTAGTTCGACCAAGTTCGACACTTAAATGAACAGGAATATCTAAAATAAGATTGATATCTTGTTTTTTATCTTCTGTATGATTAGGTGAAAGTGTTTCAAAAATGGCTTCTTTGGCAATAAGTTCATCATTGAGCGTATCATTCGCTTGGTTTTCGTCATTATTTTGTTTGTTATCAGTCATTGAATTCCCCTTCATTCAATTGTTCTAATACAGGATTAATTACTTGTTCTACTTGAATAGCATATTGTTTATGGGTTTTTCCATAGTGACCTTTTAATATAGGTACACCCCCGACAGTAACATCAAGAAGAGTTGGTTTTTCGATTACTAAAATATTATCTACTTTGAGCGCAAGTAGTTTGTCTACTGTTGTTTGAATTGTCGTAAAGTTAGCAACTAACTCGACGGTAGATTGTTTGATGCCACTGGTTAAAGAACTCATCCAAATGTTATCATCTTGATGCGTTTGTTGCTCAATTGGTGGTTTTATTAACAGCTCTTTAATGGGTTCAACCATTGAATAAGGAATACAGATACTGAATGTTGTTTTAGAATTACCAATTTCAACTTTAAAGTTTGATGTTAAAACGACATCATCCGGTGAACTTGTGATATTGGTGAATTTGCTCTGTATTTCTGAACGAATGTATTCAGTTTCAATTGAATATATATCTGTCCAGGCATTTTGATAAAACGTTAACGCTAGTTCGAGTACGCGTTTAATAATTTGCTGTTCGGTATGGGTAAATTCACGTTCTTCTGTATCGAGTTGCGAAGCATGGCCATCACCACCAAATAAAGTATCAACCACGGTATAAATAATCTCAGGCGAAAACGCAAATAAGCTTGAACCTCGCAATGGATTGAGGTGCACAAGATTTAAATGGTTAGCCGCTGAAATCTGTGAAAACTCTTTAAAAGTTTGAGGTTCAATCGGTGAGGCAATGACATCCGTATTTCGTCTTAATAAGTTAAATAAACCTATTCTAAATTGACGAGCAAAGCGCTCATTCACAATTTCTAACGCAGTTAAACGTTCAGGAATAAAACTATGTTTGACAGATAAATCATAAGGTTTAACTTCAATTTTTTTTGATGATATATGATTGTCAGGATCTTTCTTATTTGTTGTCATTGGTTTGTCTTCAGACGGTGGTAAGCTATCAGAAGACTCATTCATATTACGCGTAGGCGCTTGCTTATCCGGCATGATAATCACCGTATGATAAAATCGGTAAACAATACTTCATCAACCTTCACTGAATGTTTAGGATCGTATTGTCTGGATAGAGCGACTTTGATTTGCTCTTGCAAATCAAGTTTACCTGTTTCAAGCTTTAAATTATTGACATATTGTTTAGAGGTTAACAGCAATACATCGCTTCTGACTTCCGGTAAATACTCTAAAAGTACTGATTTTTGTTCTTCGTCAGCAACACGTAATACCATACCAACATAGAGAACTTTGTTAATTTCTGTACTATCTTCTGAAGTTGGTAATGAAATTGTAAACGGTTTTAGTGTTAAAAATACCGGTGATAAAACAGGTGGCTCTTCTTTAGCTTTAATTGTATTTTTAGACTGATTTTGGAACCATAAATAGGCAGTTGTTGCTAATGCTAACATTGTAATGATAATAAGTATTAGGTTTAAAATACTCACTTTTTTCTTGGAAGTTGGCATGTTTATTCTTATCTCAGTTAAAATTTGGAAAAATAATAACCAATTGAATGGTTAAAAATACAAGAATAATAGATCAAGCTGACAGAATTGATTTGAAGAATAGGCGATAAAAATATCACCTATTCAGCCTTTTTATTTGCTCATCATTTAAAAAAATAAATGCAATGCCTTACTCAGCTTTACGCAAATATACTCAACCCCGATTTTGCCAAATGGTGACTAACCTGACTAGGTTGATGAATTTCCTCAATGACATTTGAATGTTCGATTATTGGTGTTTGACGATTCTTTGATTGTTGATATTGCGCCGACTGATCAGCATCGTTCATCATTGAAAAGTCACTAATATCGGCTTGCTCTAGTGTGATACCTTGCTCTTCAAGCGAACTTTTCAAATAGGGTAAGGCAGATTCTAAAACGCTTTTGACTACGGCATGAGCAGCCATCATATGCAAGTTCATTTTATCTTCCAACATATCCAATTTTATATGTAATGAACCTAGCTCTTGAGGATTAAGTTTAATATTCGCCGTTTGAATCCCTTGCCGGTTAAACATGATGATCTGCTCAGTAAGTGATGACGGCCATTGTTGATTTGTGACTGCGACAGGCAAGTTTATCGACGTGGTGATTTTTGCAGGCGTCAACATTACCCCTGTTGGATCTTGTCCATGCGACAATGTGGTTATTGCTGTCTCTTGATTGATAGTCATATCGCTTGTGAACTGCTGTATCGAAACATGACGTTGTTGGTTTTGTAATTCTGCTCTAGCATTATTCAACGGAAAACAATTATTTGCGACGGCTGATAATTGACGATTTGAACTCTTTTTCAAAGTGGCTATTTCAGTGTTATTTAAGTTCGCATTAAAATGATGTGGGTTACTTCCCTTTATTGCCATATTGTTTTGCAATGAAAGTTCATCGATTATTGCTTCACGCTCATCAAGGCTATTAACGGGTAATCGTTGATCGTCATCAGTGATGTCTGATGCGAAAGAATTTAATCTATTGATTGCACTATTAAGATGATATGAAAGATGACTTGCCGGTAATTTGTCACGCATTTCCGATTGAATCATACTGGTATCATAAGGGAAAACAGGGAAGATTAATCCATCAAGACTATTGTTTTGATCATCAAATTCACATCCCTCATAGTCAATTTGATTTAGGTTGTTTGGCTGTTCTGGATGCGATAACGGCTTTTCATTGTCAGCCAATAACTGCTGAAAAAGATTCGCATCATTCACATTAGCTTCCTCATCAAGTTGTTTAGATGGATTCGTTGATATTAATTGCATATCACTATTTAAATTAATATTCATGTAATACTCTCCTTGATAACTGTTGCTGGGCAAATTCATCCGTCATTTTTTGCTGTATTCGATTTTGAAGTTGTAATTGCTTTTTGTGCTGTTTTTCTAATAACGTGGTATAGGTATTCAAACTTTTATTGGATTGATTAAGTTCGTTGGTTATCTGTTGTTGTTTAATCGCTAATGTGAGTAGCAATTTTTTTTGTTGTTCGATACCTTGCTCAATATTGGCTATAAATGCGGTAAAATTAGTTAATTCGCATCCTTTAATACCATTCGATAAAGCGCTATTTAATTGCTGTTGATATTCAGCGTAATAATCATTAAGTACCTTAAGTTGTGATTGTGCTTGTTGATGACTTTCGTTTGCTTTTTTTAATCGAATTAAACTATCATCAATCGATTTTTGTGCTAACTGTTTTAAGGTTAAAAAAGCATGTTGTGTCGAATTTTTATTGTTCATGATACTTCCTTACGATCCCATGGCGTTAGGATCAACAATTGCAACTAGCTGTTGATAGGCTTCTTGATAACTACAATGTTCATTAATCCCTTGCTGTAAAAAGGTTTGCATAGCCGGAAATAGCGTAATTGCTTTATCTAATAAAGGATCAGTACCGGCGACATAAGCACCAACATTGATTAAATCACGATTACGTTGAAAGCTCGAAAACAGTTGTTTGAACAGACGTGATTTTTTCTCATCTTCAGGCGCGGTGAGATCAGTCATAACACGGCTAATGGAGGCTTCTATATCAATAGCTGGATAATGACCCGATTCAGCAAGTGAGCGTGAAAGTACGATGTGCCCGTCTAAAATAGCCCGGGCTGAATCAGCAATCGGATCTTGCTGATCATCCCCCTCGGTTAAAACGGTATAAAATGCGGTAATTGCGCCTTTACCATGATTATCATTACCGGCTCTTTCAACCAGAGCGGGTAATTTAGCAAATACCGAAGGGGGATAACCTTTCGTCGCTGGTGGCTCACCGATAGCTAAGGCAATTTCACGCTGTGCCATTGCATAGCGAGTGAGCGAATCCATAATTAAAAGGACATTTAATCCTTGTTCACGAAAAGATTCCGCAATTTTGGTGGCGTAAGTCGCCCCTTGTAAACGTAATAATGGTGATACATCCGCTGGCGCTGCTACCACGACAGCGCGTGACAGTCCTTCTTCGCCTAAAATATTTTCGATAAAGTCTTTAACTTCTCGTCCCCGTTCGCCGATTAAACCAACGACAATAACATCTGCTTGGGTGTAACGTGCCATCATACCGAGTAACACACTTTTACCGACGCCCGAACCGGCAAATAACCCCATTCGCTGTCCTTGCCCAACGGTGAGTAGAGCATTGATTGCTCTAACCCCTACATCGAGCACTTGATGAATGGGCGTACGTTGTAATGGATTGAGTGTTTTACTCGATAAGCCTTGATACTCGACATTTTCCGGTAAGGGTTTTCCGTCTAACGGTTTTCCCATTGCGTCAACAACTCGCCCCAATAACGTCATACCAACCGGTAATAATTTGTGACTAAAATGGGCTAAATCGTATTGTGCGGTGTACACTCTTGCGCCCAGTAAAATACCGTCAGTGGATTCGAATGGCATTAGGTAAAGTGTATGTGCATTAAACCCTACCACTTCGCATTCAACGGCATCGATATGACCTTGGCACTGTCTTTCAATATAACAGTTGGAGCCTAATGGTAATTTTAATCCGACTGCTTCAAGGACTAGCCCAGACGCTTTTACTAATCGACCATAATGACGAATCAATGATAAATCTTTAAGCTGGTTTGTTGCTTGAAGGAGTTTGGTTGACCATTGACTTGAGTATCGCACGTTAATGGTTCTCGCCTTGTAAGTGATCAGACATCATTTGCCAATGTTGATTAATATTGCTATTCACTTCGTTGGTATCTGTCAATAATTTACATCCGCCTTCTTCAACATTTGCATCAGCAATAAATTGCCATTGGTGTGGATTAATATCATCATTTAACATCGGTTCTAACCAGCGTAAATCAGCAGGGTTAAGGTGTAATACGATTGGATCAGATAACATAGAACATTGTTCAACTAATTGATTAATCGTGTGCATTAATTGCTTTTGTTTAACTTTAGATAGGCTACCAACCGTTTTTTGTGCTGCAACTAATGCCAAATCAAATAATTGAGGCACAATTAATTCGTCAATCTCTTTAATGGATTGCTCAAAATTGTTGATTAAGTGTGTGATAGCTTGAACAGCTTGCTTTTTTTCATCATCAAGTTGTTGTTCAATCTGTTCACGACCTTGCTGTTGACCAACTAAATATCCTTGGTCATACCCAGATTGTTTGCCATTTTCAAAGCCCTCTTTATGACCTTGTTCGAATCCTTCTTGATAGGCTTGTGATTTTGCTTCTTGCTTTAACAGTTCTAACTCTTCTTCACTGATAGAGGGAGCCGGTACAACATCTATGTGTTCTGGCTCAGGCTCACTTTCTACTTCGTCAACCTGAGTAGCCATAGATTGTTGTGTTAATGGTGAAAAGCCTGATGACGATAAATCCTGAAAACAGAGCGGTTCCCAGCTTAATTTATCTGAACTATTACACATATTCGTCGTCACCGCTACTTAAGATAACTTCACCGGTTTCAGCTAAGCGACGCGCAATAACCAAGATTTTCTTCTGCTCCGTTTCCACTTGTGATAAGCGCACCGGTGGTCTGTTTTCAAGATCTTCACGTAAAATAGAGGCTGCGCGTTGTGACATGTTGCTAAGTAACTTATCACGTAATGCAATTGATGCACCTTTTAATGCAATAATGAGCGTCTCGTTATCGACATCTTTAAGTAGACGTTGGATGCTTCTATCATCCACTTCAACCAGATTTTCAAACAAGAACATTTCATCAATAATTTTCTGTGCAAGTTCATTGTCGTAATCGCGTAATGCGTTGATAACCAACTCTTCTTGTTGGCTCTTCATTAAGTTAATGATTTCGGCTGCGGTTCTGATTCCGCCTAAGTTATTAAGTTTAATATTTTGTCCGTGTAATAATGTTGATAATGACGTAGATAATAATCGGAGTGCTGAAGGTTCAACACCACCAAAGGTGGCAATACGTAACATTACATCATTACGTAAATCGTCATCAAATAGATTAAGAATTTCCGCCGCTAAATCTCGGTGTAAATGGACTAAAATAGTGGCAATAATTTGTGGATGTTCTTTTTTAACCAAATCAACAGCTCGAGCAGCATCAACAAAATTAAGCATTTCAAGACCGTCGGTGGCTTCTTCAATATCTTTTCCTAACAGCTCATCGAGTAAACGACCAGCTTTTTCACTACCAATAGATTTTTCTAATACTGAACGTAAGTAGCCATTGGTATCTGTATTAAGTACCGCACACTCTTCCAGTGTTTTTTGGCATTCATTAAGAATACCTTTTAACTGTTCTTGTGAAAGCTGTGGCAAAGACATCATCGCACTACTGATTTGTTGCACCTCTTTAGGATTGAGATATTGCATCACTTGTGCAGCGATTTCTTCACCTAACACCATTAAAACTGTTGCGGCTTTTTGTGATTCATTTAAATTCATTCGTTGCTGTCCTCTTTACTGATCCAGCTGCGAATAATTAACGCCATAACACGTGGATCCTTCTCAACAATTTTACGGATGTACTGCTGTTGTTGCATATTATCTTCAAATATCTTCTGCTGTTGTTTACTGTGCGCTTTGTAATCTAATTTTTCATCAATACTTGTTTGGGTATCTGATGTATTATCTGGCGTACTGAAGTATTGTCGTTGTAACTTCATCCAAACATTACGTAATACTTTGCGCCAAATTATCCACGCAATGAAAATATAGATCAGATATTTAATGCCTGTTTTAGTGTTTTCATAAAATTGGTGAGTTTCCCAAAATGCCAATCCGTCATTTTCATCATCAAGTTGATCACTAAATTTTAAATTAGCTACAGTTAAGGTATCGCCGCGTAAATCTGAATATCCCATTGCTTGACGAGCTAACGCTTCAATATTTTTTAGCTCTTCATTATCCAGTTTGACCCATTGTGGCGTATTGTTGTTGGCTTCATTTGTTTTTTCGTCTGTTTCAGATGTTGCAGACACATTATTCACATCGGAATCTGAATGATTAGCATCTGGATCGACATATTTATAATTGACTAACACGGCAACCGATAAACGTTTGATTCTGCCTTCGGGTATCTTACTGTGAACAACTTGCCGGTTAACTTCGTAATTTAAAGTATTATTTGACTGTAAATTATAGATTTTTTGTTTATCATCTTGTTCTTTTGATTCAGGTTGTTCATCAATTGATGCACTTGCGGTTGGCGCAGGTTGATTAGATAGTGCACCGGGGACGCCGCCTATGCCCGCATTATTACCCACTTGACGATTTTCGATTCGCTGTTTACTGCGAATAGTTTGGTTAGCGATATCACTATTTGGATCAAAGGTTTCCGATGTCGTTTCTTGTCGACTAAAGTCAATATCAGCATTGACTTGTACCATGACATTTTTTTTACCTAAAATCGGAATAATAATTTTTTCCACACGCTCACGAACGCTATTTTCAATGCGTTCACTAAATTCTAAATGAGCAACATTAAATGTTTTATCACGATAATTTTCACCCGTAAGTAAATTACCATGCTGATCGATAATGGTAACTTTATCGGCTTGTAATTCCGGTACACTACTTGAAATAAGGTGAATAATGGCATCAATTTGACGTTGTGATAGACTACGACCGGGTAATAAGGTTAATGCGACAGAAGCTGAAGGAAATTTTCGTTCTCTGACAAATAATGAGGGTTTAGGCATAGCTAAATGCACTCTGGCATCATCAATACTACTAATGATTGAAATTGTTCGGGATAGTTCACCTTCTAAAGCACGTTGATAATTGATCTGCTCGTTAAATTGGCTCATCCCAAAACTTTCTTTATCAAGCAATTCAAAGCCAACGGCGCCCCCTTTTGGTAATCCAAGTTGAGCAATGCGTAAACGCGTATCGTAAACTTTTTCTTCAGGAATTAAGATGGTTGAACCAGATGATGTGAATTTATAAGGAATATTCATCTTATCCAATTGACTAATGATTTCACCGCCATCTTTGTCGCTTACATTACTAAACAAAACCCCATAATCGTCATTTTTCATCCATAAGTAAGTCATACTTAAGATGGCTAATATCACCACGCCGGCAATAAGTAGCAGCATTTTTGGATTTTGTTTTAATTGATTGATAAAAGGTAACTTATTTAATATTGATTCGCCTTTTTTACCGACAGTTTGGCTAGTCATAAATATCCTAATTCTAAACTAATTAGATGAATTCTAGAGTTTATTATCTGTGTATTTAGAAAAATCAATAGCTAAAAAAGAAAAGGATTTTCCCCTTACTTGTGGCATTTAAATTTTTTGTTGTATGGTAAATTGAGGATTAGTTGAGCAATTTAAATAAGATTAAAATTTTAACTACATGAATACTTTAAATAATTTTGACAATAGCGTTCTCTCATCGATAAAAGCCCCCAATCTTCTTGAAAAGAAACAATCAATTTCCAATCAATCCGGTTTTGCCACTGAACTAAAAATGGCGTTGGATTCTATTAGCCAAACGCAAATACAGGCTCAAAATCAAGCAAAAGCGTTTGAACTGGGTGACCCCAATATTGCCTTAAATGAAGTTATGGTGAATATGCAAAAATCGACGGTTTCACTTCAATTTGGTATTCAAGTTCGTAACAAACTTGTTGCGGCTTATCAAGAAATCATGAATATGAATGTTTAAGATGCATTAAACATTCATATAAGTGCAAGATCGTTAATGTCCAGTCATTATTTTCAATCTTGCACTTAGCAAATATTTAATAAATTTATCTGTTAAATTAAGTTAGCGACGTGTTGGTAATTTTCAATTTTACTCTGTTGACGGACTTTTTCTCCGATTAATTCCCCTAATTCAACATGCCGTGTGGTAACTAATTGGCTGATTTGCTGTTGATAACTTAAGATATTTTGAATATACATTCGTACTCTATCTTTACATTGCGTGGGGACGTGTTCGGTAGTTAAGGTACCGTCAAGTTCTATAATATTTTCAGATAATTGTGAGTATTGATTTTGCCAACTCAGTAACGTATTCCAATCTTCCTTATGTGCGCTGATTAACATTTGTTCTGTCACATAATCAAGTTGTTCATAGTGTTTTAATAATGTTGTTCCTTTCATAACCATCTCTTTTTTTATTTTGCAATTTCACGCCAAGATTCAGCAATATTGTTGAGTAGGTCAAAACAGTTTTGTAGCTTATCTTGATCGTTATATAAATTAGCCAGTACTAATTGTTGGCTGATATAGTGATACAAGCGCTCTAAATTTTCGGCAATTTCGCCTCCTTTTTCTAAATCTAAACAGCTTTTTAGTCCGTTATCAACGATATTGATTGCTTTTGATATCGCCATTCCTTTACCTGCTATGTTTCCTTTTTGAATGTATAATTTGGCAAGTTTGATCGCATTTAGTGCGCCATCATAGAGCAATACGATCAATTGATGTGGTGAGGCTTGGCTCACACATGTTTCTAAATTAACTTGCTCATAAGCTTGAGATCCTAATTTATACATTATTGTTAATCCTTATTTTTTCATGTTTGCCATCATTTCGAATTGGGTTGTTAAATAATTACTCATACTGTCTAATGAACTAATTAAAACATCTAATTTAGTAAATTGGACTCGATAGCGTTCGACGGTTTGCTCAATTGAATTGTTCACTTGTTCATATCGTTTATCTAACGATTTCAATGTTGAATTTAATCCTGTGGTGGCTGAATCAATCATGCCTTCACTATCTATAAATCCACTGACTTTATTAAATACTTCATTAGCAATACCGGTGGTCTCACCGTCACCGGTAAATAACGTAGCAACAGCATCACTATTTTCACTTAGCGCTTTTTTTAATTGATTTTCATTGATAGTAAGTGAACCTTTGTTATCCATGTTAACGCCAATTTGGGCAAGAACAGAAAATTCACCTGATTGACCCTTAGTAAAGATTGAACGAATACTTTGATCGATATTACGTAGCGTAGAATCACCAATTAGTGGACCATTATTGTTGCTTAACTCGTCAGAATTGGTCTCTTTAGCAGTAAATTGAGTCAGGCTTGAAATGGTTGATTGTAATTGATTAAATGCCTCAACCCATTCTTTTATTGCCGTTTCTGCTTTTTCATTATCAGCGGTGATAGCTAAATTTTGACTGGTCGTGGTGGTTGCTTTTAAGGTGATATCAACACCTTCAATCACTTCTTTAATGGTATTTGAAGCACTTGTTATAGCAACACCATTAAATGTTAATTTAGCATCTTGCGCTTTAGCAACTTCTACCATATTACTTGTGTCGGGTTGCTGATGATTAAATCCAATAATCTTATTGAGTTTTTCATCGTCCGACGAAATTGACGTAATGGCTTGTTGTTCACCGGTTTCTTTCGATGTGATAACTAATTGATAACTATCTGAACCACTGCGAACAATCGCTGCACTCATGGTTGAATGACTAGTTGTCCCATCTTCATTAACCACTTTGGCATTATTAATGGCGTTGGCAATGGATTCTAATGATGTTTCGTCCTTAGACAGGTTAACTTCAAGTTTTTGACCATTAGCTTGTTCAATGGTAATGGTTCTTGTTTCATTGTCATTACCTAAATTAGTATTCTTATCATTAATGGCTGATGTTGCAATACTGTGTGAAGTCGCCAACTGATCAACAGTCACCGCATAATTACCCAATGCCGCTTTATTATTGACTGTTGTGGTAAAATAATTGTCATTACCTGCTGATGCTCGACTATAAAAAAGTTCTTTTTTTTGGAGTTTTTCAGTCGCAGAATTAAACGAGCTCAACGCATTTTTTAACTTACCGAAGCCACTGATTTTGGCATTAATCGCTTTTTGTTGAGCGGTGATCGGGGTTAAACGTGTTTTTTCAACGGATTCTAATTGACTTAATACTTCATTAAGATCGATACCAGAACCAATCCCTAAAATGCTCATTGCCATAATTTTTTGCCCTTATTTAATCACTATTTATCAACCATAACTTATCTAGCTGTTATATCGGCTTTTGGCATAAAAAGTTTAGAAGAAATTTGTGATTGATTGCTGGTTTTAAAAAAATTAAAAAATAAAATATCTTTCTTATTGATTTAATAAACTGAATTATCGAAAGATATTTTAACTATGGGGTTTACTTTTAGTTTGATAACACAACAAAAAATAAAAATTATTAAAGTTTCCTATTTTGCTACCGATAAGTTAATTATCAGCAAATATATTGGACATCTTGCTTCAATATGCCGTTGATTTGACTAATCATATTAAGGAGATAAAAAAATGGCACAAGTAATTAATACTAATACTATGTCTTTAATGGCAAAAAATAACCTGAATAATTCACAAAGCGTTCTAGGTACAGCAATTGAACGTTTATCATCTGGTATGCGTATTAACAGCGCAAAAGATGATGCGGCAGGTCAAGCTATTGCTAACCGTTTTTCATCAAATATTCGTGGTTTAACTCAAGCTGCTCGTAATGCTAATGATGGTATTTCACTTGCACAAACTACTGAAGGTGCATTAAACGAAATCAATAACAACGTACAACGTATTCGTGAGTTAACTGTTCAAGCTGCAAATGGTACTAACTCTCAAAGCGATTTAGTATCAATCCAAAACGAAATCGATCAACGTTTACAAGAGATCGACCGTGTTTCTAAACAAACTGATTTCAATGGTTCAAAAGTATTATCAGAAGATAAAACCCTTAAAATTCAAGTAGGTGCAAACGATGGTGAAACCATTGAAATCAATTTGAAAAAAATCGACAGTACTGAGCTTGGTTTAGCGGGTTTCAATGTTTCTGATAAACCAACTGCCGATCCATTAAAAACCCTTGATGCAGCGCTATCTAACATTGATGCATTACGAGGTCAATTAGGTGCGGTGCAAAACCGTTTTGAATCAACTGTAACTAACATCAACAACACAGTAAACAATTTAAGTTCTGCACGTAGCCGAATTGAAGATGCGGATTATGCAACTGAAGTTTCAAACATGACTCGTGGTCAAATCTTACAACAAGCAGGTACTTCAGTTTTAGCACAAGCAAATCAGGTGCCACAATCTGTACTTTCTTTATTACAGTAAGAGTTAAATCTATCTGATATTCTACTCAATTGAATTGTACAACATAGTAATAACGGTATTTTTGATATCGTTATTACTAATAATCATAATTACCTCTTTTTTATATCTTTATTCATCACATTAAATCTACTTGTTAACGACATAATAGTATTAAGCATATTTTTAACCTTGGCTCCTAAAAATGGATGATAGCTTATATAACTCGCAAGGCATAATTAATCAAGTCGACTGGCAACAGTATATCCATTTAGTTCGTAATGAAGCATTAAAATTAGCCGTTCGTCTGCCTATCACAATTGAACTCGATGATTTACTGCAAGTTGGTTACATCGGCCTGTTAGATACGATAAAGCGTTATGATGTATCTCAAGGCTATACGTTTGCCACTTTTGCTATACCGAGAATAAAAGGGGCAATGTTAGATGAACTCCGTAGTCGGGACTGGCTACCAAGACAAACTCGGAAAAAGATTAAAGATATTACTCAAGCCATTAATCAACTGGAACAGAAACTCGGTACCACGCCGAATGATCACCAAATTGCAGAATATTTGCAATTATCGATTTCTGAATATCGTAAAGCGTTGTTGGATTCAAATTGTAGTCAAATCTGTTCTTATGACGAAATGCAGAAAAAATTAGGGGATAACATCGATGCTATTGTCGATCATGGTGAAGATAGTGATCCTTTTTCGACTATTATCAATGACGAAATTCGTGACCAAATCGCTCGACAAATTGATAAGTTACCCGAAAAAGAAAAGATGATTTTAGCCCTGTATTACCAAGAGGAACTGAATTTAAAAGAGATTGGAAAAGTCATGGATATTAGTGAGTCACGAGTCAGTCAACTACATAGTCAAGCGATAAAAAGAATACAAAGTAAAGTGAAACCATAGAAAAATAAAAATAAACTGCGTAAAACAAAGCGTAATTAAACGAAAATAAATTGAAATGATTTTTTTATTGACCTTTCTCGTTTAAAAATGTAATTTTATGTGTAAAAAAACAGTTAATAATAAATTTTGATTGTTTTTTGTTTTTTTACTGCGAAATAAAATAAATAGGATTGGTGATTAAATTGGGTAATATACTAGAAGACGATATTCTTAAATGTATACATCATTTAAATCTTTCAACATTATTGTTATGCCAACGAATGCTTGAAAAAGACAAAGAGATGGCGATGTTTAGATTAGGTATTGATGAAGAAACTGCTGACGCAATAAGTAATTTAACTACATCACAAATGTTAGTGTTATCTGAAACAAATCAATTAACATTTCAATTACGATTTGAAAATTCAGAAATGATTAAAAAACTGACTGAAGATTCTCGGATTAGCGATATTAAACAGATGCATACAGGGATTCTTTTATCTAGTTTACTGTTAGATTCAATCAATAAGTAGGTAGGTAATTAAGATGAGATGTACAAGTATCGTTCAATCATATAAAGAAGTCCAACTCGCTATTCGTTTAATTTCACTCGGTGCCAGAATTCAAATGCTTGAAAGTGAAACAAATCTTAGTCGTGGTAAGTTGATAAAATTGTATAAAGAAATTCAAGGTTGCCCGCCACCGAAAGGATTGTTACCGTTTTCAACAACGTGGTTTATGACATGGGAACCGAATATCCACTCAAGTATTTTTTATAATGCTTATCATTTTTTAGTGAAACATGGCACCAAACCCGGAATACAATCGATTTTAAAAGCTTATCAGCTTTATCTTGAACAATGTCCGGCTCATAACGAAGAACCAGTATTAGGATTAACTCGAGCTTGGATATTAGTTAAATTTGTTGAAAGTAAAGTGATGCAACAATCATGCTGTAAAGAGTGTAAGGGGCGTTTTATCACGCATGCATACCAACCACACAACAGTTTTGTTTGTAGCTTATGTCAACCACCATCACGGGCAGAAAAAAATCATAAGACACATCAAGAAAATCAGGCTAAATGTTTGCAAGTGCTATCTGTCGCTCATGGTTTTAATTCAGAGGTTGCAAAGCAGTTAGCAAGTTAAATAAATATTAGGAATATCAGTCCTATTTACTGTTATTTTATGGAGAAAGAAGAAAGCCAATGCTAATCATTATAGGATATATTGTTGTTATTGCCTCTGCTTTATTAGGTTATGTACTTAGTGGTGGTTATTTAGCAGTACTTTTTCAGCCATTAGAATTTTTGATTATTGGTGGTACGGCTATCGGCGCTTTTATTGTCAGTAATGAAAAAAAAGTGATCAAAAAAACGCTCAAAGCATTAGGGCAGTTATTTAAATCATCCAAATACAATAAAGCATTATATTTAACGCTAATTAATTTAATGTACACCATTTTAACTAAAATCCGTCAAAGTGGCGCACTATCGATAGAAGGAGATATTGATAATCCACATGAAAGTGAATTGTTTAAGCAATATCCGCTTATTTTAGCCAATCCTCGAATTTTAGATTTTATCACTGATTACTTGCGTCTGATGATTAGTGGCAATATGGATGTTTATGAAATCGAAGCCCTAATGAGTGAAGAAATTGAAACTTATGAACATGAACTCGAAAAACCGGTTAGTGCGATTTCAAGTATTGGTGATGGCTTACCAGCTTTCGGTATTGTTGCTGCCGTTATGGGGGTCATTAACACTCTAGCTCAAGCCGATAGACCAGCAAGTGAACTGGGTGAACTGATTGCACATGCGATGGTAGGAACGTTTTTAGGTATTTTATTGGCTTATGGTTTTGTTTCGCCTTTAGCTGCATTGTTAAAGCAACGAAATTCAGACACGGTCAAAACTCTTGAATGTACCAAAGTGATATTGATCGCCAGTATGCATGATTATGCGCCACAAATTTGCATTGAATTTGGTCGCAAAATGATATTTTCTGATGAACGACCATCTTTCTTTGAATTGGAAAAATATATTCAAGACGTGAAAGATAAAAATGCCAACTCAACCGAAAATAATTAACAATGAAAGATAACTCAATAAGAATTATTACTCGCAAAAAGTCAGGGCATGGAGAAGGGCATCATGGTGGTTCGTGGAAAATCGCTTATGCTGACTTTATGACCGCCATGATGGCGCTGTTTTTAGTTATGTGGTTAATCGCAAAATCAACACCGCAGGAACTACAAGGAATTGCTGAATATTTTAGAACACCGTTACTTATGGGGCAAAATGGCGGTCAAAATATCAGTGATAGTGAAAGCCCGATACCTGGCGGTGGTGATGATGTTACTCAGCAACTGGGTGAAGAAAAAAACGATATTGCCAATCAACAACAACAAAGCGAATTTGAAAAAAAACAACTCGAAAAGATCCAGTTGATTGAAACAGCACGCAAAATTTTTGAAATGTTTGAACTCGATCCTCGTCTAAAAAAATTAGCACCTAATTTAATTATTGAACTCACTGAAATGGGGTTACGTATTCAAATTCTGGCATCAGATGATAAACCGATGTTCAATGTAGGCAGTGCGGTTATACATCCTGATATGCAAAGCATTTTGCATGCCTTAGCACCTATTTTAAATTCATTACCTAATAAAATAACCTTATCGGGTCATACCGATGAACGTCAATATGTCACTGGTGATAGAGGTTATAGTAATTGGGAGTTATCAGCTGACCGAGCCAATTCATCAAGACGAGAACTTATTGCAGGTGGATTAGATAAAAATAAAATTATTCGTATTGTTGCGCTTGCTGATACCGTGGGATTAAACAATCCACATTATAGTAAAGATGCCAATCGACGAATCAGTATTTTAATTTTAAATAAATCGGCACAACAATATATTGAGGATGAAAACAATATGACTGGCATTGATTTTTTAAAACAGGCTAAGCCAGTTAAACAAAATTAATCCTATCGTTATATTATGACAGGCATGAATCAAAAAAAATCTGCTGAATTGAAAATAAAAAAATAAAAATTCAAAAAAAATAGCAAAAATGATTAAAGCTTTAATGAATTGTGCCGATATAAAAATTAAGTTTACAAATAATCATGATGTTATTAACTAAGTTATATTAAGGAGTTTTTTAATGGCAAATTCATTGATGAATACTGGAATTAGTGGATTAAATGCAGCGCAAAATATGCTTAATGTAATTAGCAATAATATCAGTAATGCCCACACCGCAGGCTATAATCGCCAACAACAGATATTAACGCAGGCAAATGGTACTCATCATCATTTTGGTTTTGTCGGTAATGGGGTTTCAGTGACAGCGGTAAATCGTGCATTTAACCAATTTGTTGTTGGGCAATTGCGACAATCGCAATCACAAAATGGATCGATTAAATCATATTATAATGAATTATCAAAAGTTGATAATCTTTTAGCTGAAAATGAAAACAGCATTTCATCGCAAATTAATAATCTTTTTTCTAGCTTAAATAAGCTTACGTCAAATGCGGGTGATGCCTCGACAAAACAATCGGTTATCAGTAATTTGACGTCGTTGGTTGGACAATTTAATAAAACCGAAAATAATCTTAAAAATCAAATTGCCAATATCAATACTGAATTAACGAATAATGTCGCTCAGGTTAATACTTATTTAGAGCAAATTGCCGAATTAAATCAAAAAATTTCAAAATTACAGGCCGTGAGTGGTGGTAATGAACCTAATGCCTTGCTTGATCAGCGTGATCAGCTGGTCAATGAATTGAGCGAAATTATAGGAATTACCGTGACGGAGCAAAATGGACAATATAATCTGTCGTTAGCTAACGGTTTAAGTTTAGTGCAGGGATCGTCGGTGAACTTACTATCTGTTCAACCGTCACAACAAGATCCTGCAATAAATACAATTGTTTACACGCATAATTCTGGTGCGACTCAAGAACTGACAAGTCAAAATATCGCATCAGGCCGATTAAATGGATTATTAACTTTTCGTGATGGACCACTTTCTCAAGCTCGCAACCAATTGGGCTTAATTGCACTTAATTTAGCTGAGCGTTTCAATGAAGTACATATGTCTGGCGTGGATATCAATGGTCATGCCGGTGAAAAAATGTTTGATTACCGTCAACCAAGTAGTATCACCAATGCTAAAAATCAAGGTAATGCTGCCGCTAAAATCAATTTTGATTCAGTCACCGAAGTTAAAGCCTCGGATTATAAAATTGAATTTAATGGTACTGATTGGGTTGTGACAAGACTGTCTGATCATCAAACTATTACCCCTCAAATTGAAGATGGCAAACTAATGTTTGATGGTTTATCAATTGAAATAACGGGTAATGCGGTGAAAGGTGACTCGTTTTTAATTAAACCTGTTGCTGATATCGCATCGTCATTAGCGTTGTTAGTGACAGATGTGAACAAATTGGCAACCGGAATTAATGATGAAGAAAACGGTGCGGGTGATAACCGCAATGTGAGCAAATTATTAGACATACAAAATGAAAAATTAATTAACGGTACCACGACCTTAAACAGCGCTTATACCACGTTAGTTAACTATATTGGTAGTGAAACTCAAACCGCTAAAATTTCGGCACAATCAAGCCAAAATATAACGCAGCAGATTGACGAACAAAATCAATCAATATCGGGCGTAAATATTGAAGAAGAGTATATCTCTATGCAAGTTTATATGCAGTATTATCAAGCAAATGCTAAAGTTATTGATGCTGCAACAACGCTATTTGACACTATTTTAGGTTTAGCGAAGTGATAAAAGGATAAAAAATGCGTGTAAGTACCAATTCAATGTATCAAAAAAATTTAAATAGTATTTTAAATACCAACAATAAATGGCAAAAATCGGGATTACATTTAGCAACGGGTAAAAAGATTTTATCGCCTTCTGATGATCCGATGGGCGCATCACAATCATTAATATTAAAACAAGCGCAATCTCGAAACGACCAATTTCAAGCCGCACGTGAAAGTACCGATAAGTCACTTAGTCGTCAAGATACTATCTTAAAAGAGGTCAATACTGTCATACAAAGTATTCAAGAAACATTGGTTTATGCCGGTAATGAAACGTTAAACGATGAAAACCGACGTGATTTGGCAAATAAATTACAAGGTTTAAAAGATCAGCTTGTCGCTTTAGCCAATTCAAAAGACACTAACGGCAATTATCTGTTTGCCGGTAATAAAAATGATACGCCCCCTTTTGTGGTTAGTGAATCTGGCGAAGTGAGTTATGTCGGTGGTACCACCACAATTAATATTTTTATTGATGATTCACGCGAAGTCCCACTCAGTTTTACCGGTCTTGAAGCCTTTATGACAGGCTCTACCGTTAAGTTGCCAGACGGATCGCCAGCAGAAAGTAATCTATTTGCAAGTATCGATTATGCGCTTGACGCATTAAAGCTCGATTTAGATGACAACAATGAAGATACCATTAAGCAATATCGAGAAGGCTTATCTAAAGCAAGTTGTGGTGTTGATAACTCATTTGATAATGTTTCGACCCTTAGAGCAAAAGGCGGAACAGTATTACAAGAAGTCGAAAGATTAACAACACTGGGTAAAACGCTAGATATTGAGTTTGAAACGCAAATTAGCCAACTTGAAGATGTAGATTGGTACGATGCCATTTCAGAATACGTTATGCTTCAAGCTAACTTACAAGCAGCACAGTATACTTTTATGAGTATGCAAAGCATGTCACTGTTTCAAATGAAATAGTCGAGTGAAAACAGATAATAGTATTCATTTCTACTCATTATAACTAGAATATATATCCAACACGTTTAGGAGGCTTAAGCCTCCTTTTTTATGTCTATTTTTTAATGAGCCAAAGCCAAAAATCAGACATTAGAATTGAAGTGTTTTACTGGCAAAAACAGAATTAATTAAACGCTATTTTTCTGAAACCTGAAACGATCGTTATCGGATTTTGTTGAGCAATTTGTTCTATACGCGCAATAATTTGTATGAGTTTGTCACTGTAGTTGGGATCGGTTGCGTATTTGGCTGCTTGTAATGCTTTGGCGGCGGTTCTTGCATCGGGTGCTTTGACCACCGCTTGATAGCGAGGGCTTTTGGTTAATAGATTGATATAGTCAGTTAATGCATGTTGTTTACTGGTATAGACTTTGAAATTATCTTGAATTTTTATCATTCGGTCATTGATAAATTCTTGTGTTGTTAAGCGGGTCGCATTACCTTGCCATGTCGGCGTGGCTTTGATACCAAAGTAGTTATGGCTTGATTGGTTATCTGCGGTTTTAATCAGTTTTTGTCCCCAACCTGTTTCTAGTGCAGCTTGCGCTATGATAACTTCGTAAGGTATACCTGAACTTTTAGAAGCTTGTTGAGCAGGAATAAGCCATTCTTTGACAAATGCGGTTATATGATCTTGATTTGCCTTATCGGCAGGTTTTAACGATGTGATTTCAGATGCATTTATTTTTGAAGCATTATCGATTTTATGGCTATGATAAAGCATTTGTCCTAATGCTTCAGGCGTAACAGTCGCTGATGCGTTGCTAAATAAAGATTGTGCAAGTTTAAGGTTAGGTTGTTGCGACGATTTTTGGGGTTGAATAGGAATAGTGCCCGACGACGATACATTGGGTGACAAAGGTTTGCCATGCGTGAGTTGCTTGGTAATGATATTAGCAAGCCCCAACCCTTTACCTGCTGCTTGCTGAGCAATTTGCTGATCAAACATCGAGGTAAAGAGTTGTGTTGCAGGTTGATTGAATAATCCACTGTCCGGCACTGCTTTACGCATTGATTGCATCATCATATTAATAAATAGCGTTTCAAATTGTTCAGCAACTTGTTTAATACTTTGGTTAGTCCCTTTTGCCACATCGCGCTTTAATTGATTTAGTCCATTTACATCATAGGCAAAGCGGTGAACAGATTGATTAATCAGATTATTCATATTCTATTTTTTATATCTAAATGGTTTCTAACGAAGCATGTAAGCAACCGGCTTTTTTAAGTGCTTCAAGGATTGACATTAATTCGGTCGGATTGGCACCCAGTAAGTTGAGCGATTTAATTACACTATTTAAATTCACCCCTGCAGTGACTTTTTGCAATGCACCACCTTGCTCTTCAACCGCAATTTGTGTTTCAGGTGTGACCGCTGTTTCCCCACCCGCTAAAGGTGTATTGGGTTGGTTAACTTTGAGTCTGTTATTGACGACAACCGATAAGTTACCATGCGCGACAGCGCAGTTATCCAACTGGACTTTTTGATTCATGACCACAACCCCAGTACGAGTATTAATGACGACTTTGGCTGAGATCGGCGTTGCACCAATTTCAAGATTTTGTATTCGTGATAATAATTTAACCCGTTCTTGGCTGGTAACAGGCATTTTGACTGTCACCGTCGTACCGTCCTGTGCCACCGCGGTGTTTTTTTGTAATTTATTAATCGCTTCGGAGATTTTTAAGGCTCGAGTAAAATCGAATTGATTCAGATGTAGGTGAATAATGTCTTGTTCATCTAATCGCATGTCTAATTCACGTTCAATCGTTGCACCATTCGGGATTGTCGCGCCAGCTAATTGATTGACACTTACACTACTTCCGCCACTACTTGCGCCCATGCCACCCAGAAAAAGATTACCTTGAGCAATCGCATATACTTGGTTATCTGCGCCTTTTAACGGCGTCATAATTAATGTGCCCCCTCGTAAACTTTTGGCATTACCCAGTGAGGATACCACGACATCTATTTGTTGTCCTACTCGTGAATAAGCGGGTAATTTTGCTGTGACCATAACGGCGGCAACATTTTTAAGTTGCATATTGCTGCCTGTTGGAACAGTAATGCCTAATTGAGATAACATATTGGTGATACTTTGAATTGTAAACGGTGTTTGCGAGGTTTGGTCGCCTGTTCCATCAAGTCCCACCACAATGCCATAACCTACTAACGCATTATCACGTACCCCTTGTATGGTGACTAGATCACGAATGCGCTCAGCGTAACTATAAGGTATCGCTAAAATCATCATTAAGATAAAACAGATAAGAGTAGGTAATTTTTTTATCATGCTAAGACTCGTTAAAACGGTGAAAGATTGAGAAATAAACGCTGTAGCCAACCCATTGTTTGTGCTTCATCGATGTAACCATTTCCGACATATTCAATACGGGCATCGGCTACTTGTGTTGAGATAACGGTATTATTGCCGCTAATTGTTCGAGGGTTAACTACACCTGAAAATCGTATAAATTCCGTTCCTTGATTAATCGCAATTTGTTTTTCACCAATGACTTTTAAATTGCCGTTTATCATGACATCTTGTACGGTGACAGTAATAGTACCGCTAAAGGTATTTTTAGCGTTTGCTCCTCCAGATCCTTTAAAATCATTACCGCCAGACATGTCTGTTTCGACTTTTCCACGTCCAACCAGTCCATCTAAAAAAGTGGGCACAGCTTTTACCCCTAAATTCAGTGAACTGTTACGTCCGGCATTGATTGATGAGCTTTTGCTGGCACTGACGTTTTCTTGTAATACTATGGTTAGCACATCACCAATATTGCGTGGACGGCGATCTTCAAACATGGGTTGGTAACCAAAATTACTTGGTTGTGCTGCTTGATAGATAGAGCCGCTGGTGTTAACAATTTCTGGCATTTGCGGAACGATGCTTGTTTCGCCTTTGACTAATGGTTTTTTCGGTAACTGTGCGCAATTCACTAAGCACAGCGCAGCGATCACGATATACAGGGATTTCATCACGTTTATCATGGTATTAATTTATAACTGATTCAATCGTTGTAGCATCTGATCGGATGCCGAAATCGCTTTACTGTTAATTTCATAAGCACGTTGTACTTGAATCATATTTACCAGCTCTTCGGCAACATTGACATTCGATGTTTCGGTATAACCTTGGTATAGCAATCCTGCACCATTTAGCCCCGGGGTGTTTTCAGTCGGCGCACCAGAACTTTCGGTTTCTAAGTAAAGATTTTCCCCCATGCTTTCAAGTCCTGCATCATTAATAAAGGTGTGTAATGTCAGTTGACCTACTTGTACTTGCGAGGATTGATTGGCAAGGGTGACATTGACAATACCATCACGCGCGACCGTCATTTTAATCGCATTTGCGGGAATATTAATGGTTGGTTGAATTTCATAACCGTTGGCGGTGACGAGTTGTCCATTTTGGTTAACTTGAAATGCGCCACTACGGGTATAAGCTTGGGTTCCGTCGGGTAATAGCACTTGGAAAAAGCCTTGTCCATTAATGGCAATATCACTACTGTTGTCGGTTAATTCTAAATTACCTTGGCTGTGAATTCGTTCGGTGGCAACCGGTCTTACCCCTGTGCCAATTTGTAAGCCTGACGGTAAGGTAGTTTGTTCTGAAGATTGTGCGCCCGGTTGGCGAACAGTTTGATAGAGCAGATCTTCAAATACTGCTCTTTGCCGTTTAAAACCACTGGTACTGACATTGGCTAGATTGTTGGAAATAATATCCATATTCATTTGTTGTGCGGTTAAACCGGTTTTGGCAATCCAGAGTGATTTAATCATTGGTGATACTCCTAATTAAGTCAGTGATAATATTTGATTCGCTTTTTGAGCATTTTCGTCAGCGGTTGTGATCCCTTTCATTTGCATTTCAAAATGGCGAGAATGGCTGATTAAATCAACCATTGCGACAACGGGATTAACATTACTGCCTTCCAATACGCCCGACATCAATTTGGCATTGGGATTATCGGGTAATACGGCGCCACGGGCATTACGTGTTTGTTCAGTCAATTGAAACAAGCCATTATCACCGCGAGTTATTTCGTTGGGTTTAAGTTGGACTTTTTTAATTTTACCCACTTGGGCTATGGTGGTCGGTTTATCGCCTGCGCCTAAAGCTGATAAAGTCCCGTCTGAACTGATACTGACTTTTGATTGTTGCGGAACAGTTAGTACACCGCCATCACCCATTAAAGGGTATCCTTGAACACGCAATGTACCTTCTTCATCAATTTGGATCGCACCATTACGGGTATAAGCCTCACTACCATCGGCAAGTTGTACCGCTAACCAGTTATCTTCGGCTAAAGCAACATCTAATTCTCGACCAGTATAATTAAATGCCCCCATACTGGCATCAAATGTGGGGGTGGTTGCCGTGACCATTGTTCGGGTTGGCATAGTGCTGCCAACAATAGGTATCGCTTTCATTGCGGCTAATTGGGCACGAAAGCCTGATGTTGAAACATTGGCTAGGTTATTACTGGTTATTGCTTGCCGATGAAGAGTCTGACTTGCTGCCGACATGGCTGTATAAATAACGCGATCCATAATTTATTCCTTAATTAACGCAAGTTAACCAATGTGTTAAGTATCTGATCCTGCGTTTTTATGGTTTGTGAATTAGATTGATAATTGCGCTGGGCAACAATCATGTTGACTAATTCTTGACTCATATCCACATTGGATGATTCCACTGCACCGCTGGTCAATGCGCCCATCGTGCCTGAGTTTGCGATACCTAATACTTCAGCGCCGGATTGAAGTGTTGAACGCCAATTGTTATTGCCTGCTGACTCTAGTCCGTTAACATTGGCAAAATCCGCCATCGCAATTTGACCTAACAACATGGTTTGTTGGTTAGAATAGATACCGTAAATCGATCCATCATTATTGATGTTGTACCCGACTAAGTCACCCGGTGCATAACCATCAACGACAGGGGTTTTGATACTGCCCACTTCTTTGCCCATATTTTGTTGAGAGCTATTAGCCAGTGATAGTGTAAAGGTGTTGTCAGCCGAGCCATTAATACCGTTAATATTTATGGTCATTTCTGGATCACTGATTAATTTACCGGATGAATCAAATTCCATTTGCCCCATTTTTTGTAATGTTGCATTCGGGTCGCTGCTGTCAAGATAATGCACATCCCATTGATTATCGGCTGTTTTGACATAAAACAGTTGTACATTACGTTGATTACCGAGCGAATCGTAAGTTGTCAGCGTTGTTGAGTAGTTGAACGTATCGGCATCAAGTGCATTAATAGGCTGTTTTTCAGGTACCGTACTATTTGAGTTTAAGTTAGTTTGTAATGATGCTTTTGTTGTTGCGGCAGCATTTAACATTTCTTGTGAAATTTTAAGCGGCCCCGGTGCTGCACCTTGTGCAATTTGTGGCGGTGTGCCGGTGGCTAAGTAGCCAGTGAGTTGCAAACCATCCGCCGAAATGATGTTGCGCTCGGCATCTAATTGAAATTGACCATTACGGCTATAATAAATTTGTCCACTACTATCCACTAAGCGAAAAAAACCATTGCCAGAAATAGCAACATCTAAACTATTGTTAGTGGCGGTTGTTGTTCCGTCACCAAAATTTTGCATGACGGCTGCAACTTTCACACCCATACCAACTTTTGATCCGGCATACATGTCGGCAAATGAGATACTCGCACTTTTAAAGCCAACGGTTGCAGAATTGGCAATATTATTACCAATGACGTCTAATTGTTTTGATGCAGCATTCATGCCGCTAATTGCTTGAGAAAATCCCATTTGAATTTCATCTCCCTTAAAGAATTTGACGTACTTCGTCAATACTAATTGAACCAAGTATTCCTAAATCGAGTAATACTTTATTATTAACTTTACTGTTTATCACACCATAGACAACCGAATAGCCAAGTGACGTTGAGGATACTTTTTGCCCATCGTAACTGGCATTGACCGAAAAGGTATAACTGCCATCGGGAGCGGTGGTGCCATCGTTTAGCTGACCGTCCCAAGTGAAGGAGCTAACCCCAGCAGGAATCGAACCTAAATCGACTTCACGTACGACATTACCATTTTCATCTAAAATCGTAATGATGACTGAATCAGCATCACGCATTAGCTCAAAACCAAATGGTGTGGTAATGGTTTCGGTTTCGTTATCAGTACCTTCAAGCTCAGAGGTCGCCACTAAAATTTTATTGCCAGGTACCATTACCCCTTTACCAATCATGTTGCTGGCATTGACCGATAAACTATCGTCAATTTGCCCAGACACCATGCCTAGCGTGGTATTTAATCTTTCAATCCCCGCTAATGTGTTAATTTGAGCAAGTTGCGAGGTTAATTGGCTATTATCCATTGGATTGGTTGGATCTTGATTCTTCATCTGGGCAATCAGTAACGTTAAAAAGTTATCTTGTAATTCTTTACTCGAATTGCCATCAGTTGTACTTTTTTGTTTGGTTTGAACACCATTTACGCCTACCGATTCGGATACAGACACATTTGTTACACCCATCTATCACTCCTTGCTATTGACCTAATGTCAATGTTTTTAACATTAGGCTTTTGGCGGTATTAATGACTTCGACATTGGCTTGATAGCTGCGTGATGCTGATATGGTGTTGACCATTTCGGCAACAACATCGACATTGGGTTTTTGGATGTAACCTTTCTCATCTGCTAATGGATGATGTGGCTCATAAACTAAGTTCATAGGTGACGGGTCTTCAATCACTTGGGCGACTTTAACGCCAGCAATACTATTTTGCTCACCGTCATTATCCACCTGAAAAATAACTTGTTTTGCTTGGTATGCTTTTCCTGATGTGCTGGTGATGCTGTCAGCATTCGCTAAATTACTGGCGCTGACATTCATTCGCTGAGTTTGTGCCATTAAGGCCGAGCCAGAAATTGCAAAAATTGAAAAACTCATATTGATTATCCTTGCTGTAATACAGACATTACATTTTTAAATTGTTCACCTAAAAAAGTTAAATTGCTTTGATAGTGGATACTGTTATCCATAAATGCTGTGCGTTCTTGATCCATTTCGACCGTATTACCGTCCGCTGATGCTTGATAAGGAATACGATAAAGCATATTTACATTTGTCATAGCAGGTGCATTGATCTGTATATGTTGATTCGACGTTACATTAAGTTGTAGGTGATGGCGACTATTCTGATGAGTTAGTGCTTTTTTCAATTCGGCATTAAAATCAATATCACGCGCTTGATAATTCGGTGTATCACTATTAGCAATATTTGATGCTAAGATAGTTTGTCTTTTTTCACGTACATTTAATGCTTGTTGATGAAAATTAATAAAGGTGTCTAATTTATTCAGCATAAAATCGTCTCACTTTGTTTGATATTTAAAATTTTATGTGAATCAAAAAAAACTCATCGTATAAATAACAACAAAAATTGTCCTTATTTCAACATTCAATAAAATTGTTCATACAGTAAAATCGGCTTACAAATAATTTTAAAACAAGCAAATATGATTAAGGTTATTAGATTAATACAGCTTATTTCACTGTTATTGGTGAGCAATATGGCGATGGCTGATTCATTTGAAAGAGCGGTGAATGATTTAGTTTCAAAACATATAACGGTTCCTGTCGATAATATTTCGATATCTTATATATCGCCTAAACCGCAGTTAATGTGTGATGAGCCCAAAATTACGCTACTGAATAATAAAAAACAGTGGGGTACAATGACCATTGGCGTTAAATGCGGTAATAAAACCCAGTATTTGCAAATAAAAGTCAGTGCTGAGGGACGTTATTTTGTCGCTGATAAACCTATAAGTGCAGGAACGATCATTACTGATGCACTGATACGGTCAAAATTGGGGCGACTTGATCTTCTAGCCAATTCGGTAATTTTAAATAAACAGCACATTATTAATCATATTGCATTACGTAACATTGAGCTTGATGAGCCAATTCGAACTTCAATGCTGCAACAAAATTGGCACATCAAGGCTGGTCAAATGGTGAAAGTCTTGATTAATGGAGAGGGGTATGTGATTGCAACAAAAGGTAAATCTCTTAATAATGGCGCCTTAGATGATCATATTAGTGTAAAGCTTAATTCTGGCAATATTGTTGAAGGTATTGTTACGCAAGAAGGTGTGACAATTTTCGATAAATAAAATTAATGATTTTTTTATTTTTGCCGATAATTAGACTAAACAAATCATTAAATTTTTGATCAAAGGTATTTTATGAGTATAGAAGCGACTAAATCGGTAACGACAATAGCAGGATTACTTAATCGTGATGTTATCAATGAGCAACAAAAAAGCCCACGATCATCTCAGCAGACAGAAAATAGCCTGACCAGCAGTGCTAATGTGACATTAAGTCAAAATACCTTATCGCTTTTACAGTCTACGCATAATGACATTGATATGGAAAAAGTTGATAACATAAAACAGGCTATTACTGAAGGTAAATTAGTGATAAACACCACAAAAATAGCTGATGAACTTATCAAACAGATGATTGAAAATATTGAATAGTTAGTAAAGTTTGAAAGGAAATAAAAATGTTAGAATTAAATGACATCTTAAATAAAATAACCGTCATGTTACAAACACTTTCAGACATTTTGCAGACCGAGCAACAAGTGCTTATTGAAAACAGTTCTATCAATCAACTCAATGAAATCATCAATAAAAAGAGTCAATTACTTATTGAATTAAAATTATTAGATGAAAAACGAATTAATACCAGTAAACAACTCAATCTATCTTCCCCTTATAGTGAAAATCCAGAACTGGCAGAGCAATGGCAATCCATTACAACCACTACGCGGTTATTAGCGAATATCAATCGTGATAATGGTTTGATTATTCAAAATCGTATGCATCGTACTCAGCAAACTATCGATCATTTAAAAAGTATTCATAATCCGGTTGTTTATACCAATAATGGTTATCAACAAACTGAAACAATCTCATCAAAACGAGCAAAAGTTTAATGATAATTGCGGTGTGTTCAGTGTAAACGCGTTAAATACACCTTAATTTGTCGTTTAATCAAGCCAATAACTTTAGTGTGTTAAGTACATACTGTGACTATTTTATTTCTATTTAGACAGTTAGATACTATTAACCCCTATCATGGCTAATGAAAGTGATGTAGATAAAAGCGAACGCCCCACCGATAGCAAACTAAAAAAAGCTAAAGAGAAGGGACAGATACCCCGTTCACGAGAATTGACTTCCGTCATTATTTTGTTGGTGGGCATTATGCTTTTTTGGTTAATGGGTTCTGCATTAGTCCAGAAGTTAATCATCATAATAAAAATTGCGATGCAGGTCTCTTTTCGTGTAAATGATGAATCTCGTATTCTGAGCAATTTGATTGAGTTGATGACTGCAGGTTTTTGGGTTATTGTTCCTCTGTTTTTTGCCTTGGCTATCTTTGCTATTGTGGCACCGCTTTGTGTGGGTGGCTTGTTATTTAGTTGGCAATCAATTAAACCCAATTTTAAAAAGTTGAATCCGATTTCTGGTTTTGGGCGGATGTTTAGTCGCCGAATTTTAGCGGAATTATTTAAAAGTATGCTAAAAGTCATATTAATCACGATAGCTGCTTCATTGTTATTATTCGACTTGTTTCCAAATCTGCTTTCTCTTCCAAAAATGTATTTAAATAGCGCATTAACAAAAGCAATAGATCTTATTTTGATTTGTGGATTATTCATGGTGTTGTCACTTATTCCGATGGTCGGTTTTGATATCTTTTATCAGATTTGGAGTAATTTAAAAAAATTGATGATGTCAAAACAGGAAATTAAAGATGAGTTTAAAGAGCAAGAGGGGAATCCTCAAATAAAAGGCCGTATTCGGCAGATGCAGCAAGCCATGGCAAGGCGTCGCATGATGAAAGATGTCGCTAAAGCAAATGTCATTGTAACCAACCCGACTCATTATGCGGTTGCTTTACATTATGATGAAAAAACCATGATAGCCCCTAAAGTATTGGCAAAAGGAACCGATCAAATCGCTTTACGAATTAGGGAGATCGGCAATCAACATCATATTCCACAATTAGAAGCGCCACCACTGGCTAGGGCTTTATATCGTTATGGTGAAATTGGCGAGACCATTCCAACCGAATTATATACAGCTGTTGCGCAAATTCTTGCTTGGGTTTATCAATTAAAACGGTGGCATAAATTTGGCGGTGATAAACCGATAACACCTAACAATTTGCTGGTACCTGAGTCATTAGCAGAAAATCAATCAAGGCGGTAATTAATTACATGATTAAAAATAAAATAGTTTCGTTTTTATCAACCAATGGGCTTAAAAAAGGGCATTATCAAATTTTAGCAGGTCCACTGCTAATTTTATTGATTCTTTCAATGATGGTATTACCGTTACCTGCGTTTATTTTAGACCTGTTTTTTACCTTCAATATTGCGTTATCAATTATTATTTTGATTGTGGCATTGTTTACTAAGCGTGTACTTGATTTTGCTGCTTTTCCAACTGTATTACTGTTTGCGACTTTATTACGCTTGTCATTAAATGTTGCCTCGACGCGGGTTGTTCTGTTAAAAGGTCATACTGGCAGTCATGCCGCAGGTCGGGTGATTGAAGCCTTTGGTCATTTTCTGGTAGGTGGCAATTTTGCGATAGGTATTGTGGTTTTTATCATTTTGGTGATTATTAATTTTATGGTTATCACAAAAGGGGCTGGGCGAATAGCCGAAGTTGGGGCTCGTTTTGCATTAGATGGTATGCCCGGTAAGCAAATGGCAATTGATGCGGATCTAAATGCTGGATTGATTGGTGAAGACGAAGCCAAAGCACGCCGAGCCGAAGTCACCCAAGAAGCCGATTTTTATGGTTCAATGGACGGAGCAAGTAAATTTGTTCGGGGGGATGCGATTGCTGGCTTATTGATAATGGCAATTACCATTATCGGTGGGCTGTTAGTTGGGGTTGTACAACATGGTATGGCACTAGCGGATGCGAGTCAGACGTATGTATTATTAACTATTGGTGATGGTCTGGTTGCTCAAATCCCTTCTTTAATTATTTCAACGGCTGCTGGCGTGATTGTGACAAGAGTGACATCACAAGAAAACATCAGTGAACAGATGCTAAACCAGTTGTTTAAAAATCCACAAGTATTAATCTTGACTGCGGTAGTCATTGGATTATTGGGTTTGATTCCGGGTATGCCAAATCTAGTGTTTTTACTGTTTACTGCGATATTAGTTGTGTTGTCTTGGTGGCTTAATAAGCAGAAGAAAAATGATACGACTGCCAGCACTAAGCAAGTTGATACGCAAGCAACGACACCTAGTAATATTGAAGCATCTTGGTCGGACGTCAGTATTGAGGATATTTTAGCAATGGAAGTGGGGTATGGATTAATCCCTATGGTAGATCAGACTCAAAATGGTGAATTATTGGGTCGGATACGCAGTTTACGGAAAAAGTTTGCTCAAACATTTGGTTTTTTGCCGCCTCAAGTTCATATCCGAGATAATTTATCTCTCGCGCCTTATCAATATAAATTATTTATTAAAGGCGGGGAAATAGGAAAAGGTGAAATCGTAAATAATAAATGGTTAGCGATTAATCCGGGGAATGTGGCAGAAACCATTGACGGAATACCCACTACCGAGCCTGCGTTTGGTTTACCTGCGGTATGGATAGACGCAAGTAATAAAGAAAATGCTCAAATTTTAGGTTATACCGTTGTTGATACCAGCACCATGATTGCGACCCATTTTAATCATTTGTTACAACAGTTCGCCAGTGATTTATTAGGACGAGTGGAAACACAAGAGTTATTGGATCATGTTAAACAAGATATTCCAAAATTGGTGGAGGACTTCATACCAGGCGTCATTACGTTAACGACGTTTCATAAAATACTCCAAAATTTAATCGCCGAAAAAGTGTCAATACGTGATATGCGCACAATTATCGAAACTATAAGCGAACATGCACCGAATCAAAACGATGCTTATCAATTGCTTAGCCTAGTGCGAATAGCATTAGGAAGAGTGATAACACAACAATGGTTTCCGGGGAATGGGGCAATTAATGTCATTGGTTTAAATGTGAATTTGGAACGGTTGTTGCTACAAGCACTCCAAAATACCAGTAATGTTGAACCAGGATTAGCGGATCATATAATTCAACAAGTTAAGCAAGCTTTAAATCAGCAAGATGCCATTGGTGCACCGCCTGTACTCTTGGTTAACCACACATTAAGACCGATGCTATCACAATTTTTAAGACCCCATTTTCCACAGCTAGTGGTATTGTCAAACTTAGAAATCACGGATAATCGAGAAATTAAAATGACTTGTCAAATTGGTGCAGAATAGTACCAGAAATCTGATTAATAGAACTTAAATAGATAGTTCAGTAATAAAAAGCGCTATCATATAGTGAACAGGCATTAGCCGTTCACTATATAAAATAGGTTGTTATCTTATTCTGTCACTACTGTAAAACGTTGTTTAATGTGTTTGGCATTTTCTGCTTCATCAACCATGGCAATGGCATAATCAGCATAGCTAATTTGGCTTTTTCCTTGAGTGTTGAATAAAACCTGTTCACCGCCTGCTTTGTAGTGACCTGTTCTTGCGCCATCGGCAATAAACTCAATAGCTGGGCTTAAGTAAGTCCAGTTCACATCCTGACATTTTTTTAATTCATCAAGTGCTTTAGCCATATTATTAGCTAATGGTTTGAATTCTTCCGGAAACTCGGGTGTATCAACTAAACGAACAGTATGTTCAGGATTGACATATAAACTACCTGCACCACCAACAACTAATAAACGGTTAGGTTTACCTTTTAAAATGTCAGTTAAATGTTTTAAACTTGTTTGATGTTGAGGCAGTGATTCAAGGCTCCATGTCGCAAATGCATCGACAATCGCATCAAAAGGTTTCAAATCTTCATAAGTCAGATCAAACAAATCTTTCACTAAAACTTTCGCCTTGGGATCGACATGCGCATTTTGATGACGAACAATCGCTGTCACGTCATGCCCACGCGCAATCGCTTCTTTAACTATCAGGCTGCCTGATTTACCACTTGCACCAATAACAGCTATTTTCATCTTTTTGACTCCTTTATTCTTTATTAATTTAATAATATTGTTGGATTCTGGTTTTAGGTTCTGTAAACAAAAATCGTTAAGTAATGAATATTTTTAGATTAATATTCAAAGTATCTATTGTAAAGTAGGTACTAAACAGTAATATAGTTACCAAATTAATACTATAATTGAATTTAAAGGATTTTTATTATGTCTCTCAGTGAAAATTTACCCCCTTGTCCCGTCGAAACTACGCTTATGCTAATGGGCGATAAATGGAAAGTTTTAATTGTTCGTGATTTATTAACGGGCACTAAACGCTTTGGCGAATTAAAAAAATCCTTAGACGGAATATCGCAAAAAGTCTTAACCCAGCACCTACGTGCAATGGAAAAAAACGGATTAATTCATCGTAAAGTCTATGCCCAAGTACCTCCTAAAGTGGAATATACCTTGACCGAAGTCGGACAAAGTTTAAAACAGGTTCATGATGCTATGTTAGCGTGGGGAAGTGCTTATAAATTAAGGCAATGTGTTAAGAAATAGGTTTTTAACATGAATAAAAAGCTATTTTTTGCCAATTATATTTAATGATCGTTTTGTTAATGATATTAATAGTTATTTAAGATTTTTTTGAAAATTTGACCTGTATCACATATTTAATTAGATTTGTTCACTTTTTTATCTTATTTTAAGTTAAACTTCGTTACAAAAATTTATCTTTACAATAGATTATCTACTTTTGAAAGGAAAAACATTGGAAGCAATAAAAACATATTGGTTTTTAAGCGCTAAATTTAATGGTAGTGAAGACCAAACAGAACGTTTTGTCAAATTAGGTATTTGGGAAAATGGTTACGATAATAAATATTTAAATACTGTACGTGGTATTAGTGTTGGAGATCGTGTTGCAATCAAGTCAACCTATAACTTAAAAAATAATTTACCCTTTGATAATAAAGGTCAAGCTGTTTCAGTCATGGAGATTAAAGCGACCGGTATTGTGACAAAAAATTATGGTGATGGAAAGTTATTAGAAGTTAAGTGGAAAAAAAAGAATTTGAATAAAAAATGGTATTTTTTTACCAATATAGCCACTATTTGGAGTGTTAAAGATGATGAATGGTTATCAAAACAATTAATCAACTTTACTTTCTATAATAAACCACAGGATATTGACTATTTTCGTAATGCGCCTTATTGGCGATCTCGTTATGGAGATAACGATACTAATTTTCGTACACAATTATTTAAATGGATACCATTTTATGAAGCAGTTGCTGATAATTTATTAATTTATCAAAATAAAGAGAAGCGTTCTGAATTAATGGTTTTTATAAATGAACTTGCAATAGAATTTAATCTCTCTTATTTACTTAATAAAAATATACATGATATTTGTCCGTTTACAGCACTAGGTACTTTTAACCGAAATATCAAAGAAATCACACGAAAACAAATAGCAAAAAAGTGGGCGGAATTTCTTAATCTAAATGAATCGATACCCAATTCCTTTGAAGGAATACCATTACTCAATAATCAAGCTTCTTGGTTTTTTACCAACTCCGAAAATCAACAACAAGAGATTGATAATTTGTGGGAATTTTATGCTACTGCACTGAAATTTTCTAATGCTGATGAAAACTATCAAGATGAGTTTGAACAAAAATTTGACTTAGTCATGTCACAACCTTATTGCTCATGGCAATTAACCAATGGTTTATTTTGGATTCGCCCTCATGCTTATGTCGTATTGGATAAGGTTTCAAAAGTTTATCTTACAGATGAATTGGGTTTGATAAAAGATAAGGGATTATCCAAAGGACATTTTAACGGTAATGATTATCTTAAGTTACTTGATAATTTAGCTGTGAGATTTAACGAAGATTACTTTCCTATTCACTCTTTTCCAGAGCTTTATTTAACCGCATTACGTAAATATCAAAGTAGCATATCACATAATGAAAGTTTAATATCAAATAATCAATGGCAATTTAAATTATTACAACTGATTAAGGAGCTTTGTCAAAAGAATGGAACTGATGTTTTTCAACGTAAAGAGTTTCTTAATAAATATCGAGAACAGCTTGAAGAAGAATTTCCTAATAATAGTGTAATAGGAGAATCGGTCAGCAATACATTGCAAAGATTAAGAGATAAGGATTTCTTGCAATTTTTGGGAAATGGAAAATATCGATTACGCAGTGATAATATTGATGAGCAAAATGAAGAAATTATTGAAAGTGATGATGATATCGTTGAACAATTATTAGTTAAACAACCTTATACATTAGAAAGTTTAATTCAAGAAAGTTGTTTTGTCGATGAACAACAATTACAACAGATGTTGGCAAGCTTAAAAATGAGAAAGAATATCATTTTACAAGGTCCCCCAGGTACGGGTAAAACTTGGTTAGCTAAAAGATTGGCTAATATTGTAATTGGCTATAAAGATTCAAATAATATTCGAGCAATTCAATTTCATCCTAATCTATCTTATGAAGATTTTATTCGTGGTTTTCGTCCCGCTAGTGATGGTAAGTTAGCGCTGATCGATGGTCCTTTTTTGGAGATAATTCATCAAGCCAGAAATGATCCTCAATCTAAATATGTTATGGTTATTGAAGAGATTAATCGAGGTAATCCCGCACAGATTTTTGGTGAAATGCTAACACTGCTTGAAGCTGATAAGCGAACACCGAGTGAAGCATTAGAATTGACCTATCGCCGTGAACAAGAAAACGGAATATATATTCCCGATAACTTATATGTTATTGGTACAATGAATATAGCGGATCGATCTTTAGCATTAGTCGATTTTGCACTACGTCGACGTTTTGCGTTTTTTACTTTAGATCCTAATTTTTCAGAAAAATGGTTACGCTATATGATTAAAAAAACAGGGCTCAATAGTAAGCTTCTAGAAGAAATAAAAGAAAGAATGAATGAATTAAATGAATTCATTGCTCAAGATAGAATGTTAGGAAGTGCTTTTGCTATTGGTCATAGTTATTTAACTCATCATAGAGCTATACCGAAAAGTGAAGGTTTAGTGTGGTATCAAAATATTATTGATACAGAAGTTAAACCATTATTGGAAGAGTATTGGTTTGATGAAAAAGATAAACTTAACAAAGCAATGAAACTTATTACGATTGCATATAAATAATCTCAATGAATACTGAATCGACAGCAAAACAAAATACCACATTAAATAAAATACCTATTAGAAACATATGGTTACTTTTATTGTATGCATCAGATTATTATAAAGAGCTTGATAAACAGCAGCGAATAAATTTTGAAGAAAATCCTGAAAAAATTGTTGAGCTGGCTGCTGAGATTTATTGCAAGGCAGTACACAAAGGATTGCGTTATTCATTATCTAACAGTTATCAATCTAAAAAGCAGGTTTTAACACGTGTTAGAGGAAAAATTGATTATTTAATAACCTCACGTAAATTATTACTTGAAAAAGGTAAAATCCATTGTCGATATGATGGATTAACAAATAATACACCAAAAAATCAATATATTCATGGTGCTGCTCATGTTTTATTAAGGCAATTAAATAATGATAAATTGATTAAGCAATGCAAACAAATAACCAATCGTTTTAAAGAGTTAAAAATCGGTAAATCTAACTATTACAACCCTGTTATCGATCAGTTCAATCGATCAAATCCTCATGATAATCTATTAGTTTCGGTGGCTAAATTGGTTCATAGTTTGTCTATTCCAACAGAATTATTCGGTAAAGAAACACTTAATACGTTGGAGAAAACTGATCAGTGGTTAAGAGCATTATTTGAGAAAGCGGTAATTGGTTTTTATCGGGTTAATCTCAATCCAAATGAATGGCAAATCGAGTCGGGAAAAAGGTTTAAATGGCAATGTACCCAATCGACGGACAACATTGGACAGTTTATGCCAGAAATGATTACCGATTTAATTATAGAAAATAACAAAACAAATTCTCGCTTAATTGTGGATACTAAATGTACCTCAATTTTTAATCATAACAGTTTTTCTTTTAAGACAGATCATTTGTACCAACTTTATGCTTATGTAAGAAGTCAAGAAAGAAGTGATGACCGATTATCCTATTCTGCATCAGGTATGCTGTTATATCCAACAACAAATCAATCGATTAATGAAAATACCACCATTCAAAATCATCAGCTATTTTTTTGTACGATTGATTTAAGTCAAGCAAACATGAGAATTAGAGAGTGTTTGCTGTCTTTATTAGCTCAAAGTACATAAGCAATTTACATCAAGATTAGATACCATTAGAATGCATTGATGCATTCAATCGAAAAGTTTATAACCAAGTACCACCTAATATGGAATTCACACATTATCCATACATAAGATAAATAAATTAATAGGATAATATTGATTAAGCAAAGAATTATGGTTCATTAGCCTCAACTTTAGAACAAATAACATAAAATTCATTCGGCTTTGAGTCTTTTTCCTGACCAATAATTATTGTATCAGGGTAAAGTTTATTGTCCGTAATAGGGGTAATAACTTTTCGGTATATGTCTGTATCATTCAAAGGAATGGGTTCTTCACAGCTACGCAATATAGCGTTAGCACCAATCAATTTAGCGAATTTGTGCATATCCCCTTTGGCTTTAGCATAAAAAGATGTGACAAAATTATCGCTTTCATAACGAATCATATTAACCCATACATTCTTGATTTTGATAGGTTGCTCAAAATGGTATTTGATTTCAGTGATATTATCTTGTTGTCTATTTTTTATGGTAATTTTTTGTTTTTCAAGTTCAGCAATGATTTTTTTATCTTCGATGGCAAAAGGCTTTGATTGACATAATAGAGCAGTTTTAAATTGTTCTGTAACGTTAGCTATTTTGGTGTTATCACTTGATGCGTGTCCGGATAAACTGACAAAAAATAAGATATAACCTAACAGTAAACAAAATTTTTTCATGTTTAATAGCTTGTCGTAAAGTGAGATATTGAGTTAAACAGTACTACTAATGACCTGTTAAATTTTAATCTTATTTTACCATTAGACATTAAATTAGGTATATCAATATTTCATGGTTTTTAATATCATCCAAGCAGCTACCATATCGCAATTTTGTTGAAACTATATTACTATAATTTTATTGATCTTTATTCAGCAAAATTATTATGAGCAAGTCATCGAGCCACTTAACCATTAAAGATATTGCCAAACTAAGCGGAGTAAGCAAATCAACGGTTTCAAGAGTAATTAACCATGACCCAATGGTGAAGGAAGCGACACGTAATAAAGTCAATGCAATTATTGAACAATATCAATTTACGCCGTCTAAATCTGCAAGAGCAATGCGAGGTTATGGCAATAAAGTGATTGGTATTATTGTCACTCGTCTCGACTCGATGTCTGAAAATCAAGCTATCAGTAGCATGCTGCCAATATTTTATCAACATGGCTATGATCCGATTATTATGGAAAGCCAATTTAATGTTGAAAAGGTTGAAGAACATTTAGCCATGTTGAAAGATAAGCAGGCTGACGGTGTCGTAGTTTTTGCCTTTACAGGATTGGATAAGGGATCATTGTCTTTCTGGCAAAATAAGAGTGTGGTTATTGCTCGTTCATTCCCTAATCATATGTGTGTTTGTTACGATGATATCGGTGCAGTAACATCTGTACTTGAGCATTTATATCATCAGCAAAAACAGCGTAATATTGCTTTTATTGGTATTGAACAACAAGACCAAACTACCGGTGCGCTACGTTATCAAGCTTATCTGGATTTTTGTCAGCTTCATCAAATAACGCCTAATGCTTGTTTAGGAAAATTAAGTTATCTATCAGGCTATCATCTTGCTCAAACAGTCATTAAATCATCACCTTCTGCCATTGTTTGTGCGACTGAAACGCTTGCGTTAGGCTTACATAAATATCTTCATGAAAAGCAATATAAAAATATCATTGTTGCGAGTATCGGGCAGAGTGAATTGCTCCGTTTCCTTTTTCCACAAACGTTATCTGTGGAGTTAGGTTTTGATAAAGCTGGAACTTATACCGCTCATGAATTACTCCGAATGTTAACCAATGGGGTGGAACTTAAAACGGTGACGATCCCTTGCCAACTGGCTGTTAATAAATAGTAATAACAATCTAACAGTATTATATTTTTTATTAATTATGTGAGATCAATCACAAATAGGGAACGTTCCCATTTATTGTTTGTCTTTTTCAATCTATGCTAAATCCTAATTTAAACATAGCCAATGTATTAATAGCTAATTCGGCTAAATATTTATGATAGGGAGACTTGGAGATGGCTAAAGATCCTAACATCGCCTCAGAATCGATAACCGCATTAATTGATTGTGTGGGTGGAAAAGAAAATATTGCGAGTGTTACCCACTGTTTAACACGATTAAGATTTGCACTGTCTGATCCCAAATTAGCCGATATAAAAGCCATAGAGGGATTACCTTTTGTAAAAGGTTGTTTTAATAATGCTGGGCAGTTTCAAGTTATTATTGGAACGGATGTTGATAGTTATTACAAATTATTGATTGATCGATTAAATATTGATGAAGCGACTAAAGAGCAAACAAAAGCCGCAGCTAAAAAAAATATGTCATGGTTTGAACGCTTAATTTCAAATTTAGCTGAAATTTTTGTGCCATTATTACCCGCACTGATTGCAGGGGGATTATTACTCGGCTTACGTAATGTTATTGGTGACATGCCAACTATAAACGATAAACCGCTTACTGACACTTATACTTGGTTGGTACCTATTCATAGTTTTCTTTGGTTACCTTGTGAAGCGATTTTCAACTTTCTACCGGTAGCCATATGCTGGTCTACAGTCAAAAAAATGGGCGGTTCCCCTGTGTTAGGGATTGTTTTAGGGATAACATTGGTTTCCCCACAACTGATGACTGCTTATGATCTAGGGAAAAAGATTCCCGAAGTGTGGGATTTTGGTTGGTTTACTATTGCTAAAGTTGGTTATCAGGCACAAGTTATACCGTCAATTTTTGCCGGTTTAGCGTTAGGGTGGATTGAAACTCGATTACGTAGAATTGTCCCTAATTACCTAACTTTAGTGATTGTACCAATTGTATCAATATTATTAGCCGTTGTACTTGCGCATTTTCTTTTAGGACCAATCGGACGAATGTTGGGCAATGGTATTGCTTATGTGGTTAAATACCTAATGACGGGCGATTATGCCTTCATTGGTTCGGCTATTTTTGGATTCTTCTATGCACCTTTGGTTATTACTGGAATTCACCATACTACATTAGCTATCGATATGCAGATGACACACAGTATGGGTGGTACACCGATTTGGCCAATTATTGCCTTATCTAATATTGCTCAAGCTTCAGCCGTTGTTGGTATCATTCTAATCAGTAAAAAACATAATGAGCGCGAAGTTTCCATACCTGCTGCGATATCAGGTTACCTAGGTGTAACTGAGCCAGCTATGTACGGTATCAACTTACGCTATAAATTCCCAATGTTCTGCGCCATGATTGGAGCGGCGAGTGCTGGGTTAATCTGTGGTTTACATGGTGTATTATCTAATGGTATAGGTGTGGGTGGATTACCTGGCATTTTATCCATAAAACCGATTTATTGGGGAATTTATGCATTAGCCATGGTTGTGGCAATTGTCGTACCTATTGTTTTAACATCAGTTGTTTATAAAATAAAATTGAAAAAAGGTACGTTAGATATTCGCTAAACATGATTTAATAACCGTTAACCGTTCTATTATGGAACGGTTAATTTATGACAGATGAATAATTAAGAGCAAACAATGAATACGAACGAAATCCCTTGGTGGCAAAATGGAACTATTTATCAAATCTATCCCAAAAGTTTTCAAGCCAGTGGTACTGGTTCAACGGGGGATTTATTAGGCATTATCAGCCGATTGGATTATCTTAAAAATCTGGGCATTAGTGCGATTTGGTTAACGCCAATTTATCCCTCTCCGCAAGTTGATAATGGTTATGATGTATCGGATTATTATGATATTGATCCGGCTTATGGCACGATGGAAGACTTTGAATTATTGGTTAAGCAAGCGCATGAACGTGATATCCGTATTATGATGGATATGGTATTTAATCACACGTCAACAGAGCATCCATGGTTTAAATCCGCCTTAGATAAAACCAGTCCTTTTCGATCGTTTTATATTTGGAAAGATGCAAAAGCTAACGGCTCAGAACCCAACAATTGGCGGTCAAAATTTGGCGGTAATGCTTGGCAGTGGCATGAGCAATCAGGACAATACTATTTACACCTGTTCGCAAAACAGCAAGCTGATCTCAATTGGGAAAATCCAACTGTTCGCCAAGAGATTAAAAACGTCTGTCAATTTTGGGCGGATAAAGGGGTTGATGCATTAAGGCTTGATGTGATTAATTTGGTCTCTAAACAGCAGGATTTTCCGGATGACGTGAATGGTGACGGACGAAGATATTATACAGACGGCCCGAAAATACACGAATTTTTGCAAGAGATAAGCCAAGATGTTTTCCTACCTAATGGTTTAAAAACAGTGGGCGAAATGTCATCCACTACATTAGAAAACTGTCAAAAATATGCCGCATTGAATGGCAAAGAGTTGACCATGACGTTTAATTTTCATCATTTAAAAATTGATTATCCAAATGGGGAAAAATGGACGCTGGCTAAGCCCGATTTACTTGAACTCAAAAAGATACTTGGCTATTGGCAAGTGGGTATGCACGGAAAGGCGTGGAATGCGATTTTCTGGTGTAATCACGATCAACCTCGCATTGTGTCACGTTTAGGTAATGAAGATCAATATCACAGCGAATCAGCAAAAATGCTAGCGATGATTCTTCATGGACTACAAGGCACACCGTATCTTTATCAAGGTGAAGAGATCGGGATGACAAACCCCCATTTTACTCATATTTCGCAATATAAAGATGTGGAAAGTCTTAACATCTACCAAGAAAAAATTGCCGAAGGTATGTCAGAGTCTGACATGTTAGCGATTCTTGCCAGTAAGTCACGCGACAATAGCCGAACGCCAATGCAGTGGGATAACACCGTCAATGCCGGATTTAGCCAAGGTAAACCTTGGATTGAGGTGGCAAACAATTATCCAAAAATCAATGTTAAGGCTGCGCTTGATGATCCCAATTCCATTTTTTATTGCTATCAAACTTTAATCAAATTACGCAAAATGTATTCGATCTTTATTTTCGGTGACTATCAAGATTTGACGCCTGATATTGCTAATTGCTGGTGCTATGTCAGACATTGGAATAATCAAACGTTACTTGTGATAGCCAATCTGACCGAAAATACGGTTAAATGGCAATTACCTAAAGGGTTTGAAAATCGTCATTGGCAAAGATTGCTAGGTAATTATGAAAACCAAACTGTATTAAAGCCAGAAATGGTGTTACAACCTTATGAGGCAATGTATTGGTTGCATCTAAATAGTGAATCGGTTGTATCAGGTTACTAGGATTTGTGCTAAATCATTTTGTTCTATTGGATTAAAAAATATTGAGCAAATTGATAGTAAGAAAATGCCAACTATTGTGTTGGCTTTTTGATTGAAACGCCATAATAAGTTGTTCATCGAAAGTTGTGGATAGTTCATATGGGACATCAATTCCTTTATGTTAGTTAATCAAAATCATGTAAAATAATGGGTAAATCATACTCTCTTTATGTGTAAATCTAACTTTCCTGTTATAAAAAACGGGTTATCAGAACGTCAACTATACCCACTTTAGCAGTAATTAATTAGCATAAGTGATGAATATTAATAATGGGTTATCTTAAGATAAAGTATTATAGAAATTATGATAAATGACCTAATTAGTAAAACTATCGAGAAATAGAGCAATAATACATTCGTTTTATACTAAAAAATATTTTTCAATCATATTCATTGGGATAATTTTGATTTTTAGCATTTGGTATATAAAAATAATTATTATAAAATAATAAATTATAATTCAATGAGTAATAATTCCATTGAAAATAATAGATTTATCATTGTTAAAAAACATAGAAAAAATGAATACAAAAAGAAAACAAAATAAACCTTTAAAAAAATCTTTTATAGAAATTATATTAACAGCACTGGTTTTTGGTGTTTTATTTTGGTCTCTTTTGTTATTAGTTTTTATTTTTCTAGCTGTTATAAATTTATTTATAGGTGTTGATGAATTATTATTTTCAATTCACGGTGTGTGGTTTTTTCCTGCTACTATTTTAGCATGGCTATGCATGACTCCAACTTTCCATATCATAAAGAAAAGCATTATTATTTTACCAAAAATTAGACCAAAAATTTATATTCCAATTTGCCAAGATCTTGAAGTTAAAATCATTAAGGTCGAATATTTCAAGTATCCACCTAAAGGGATACAATGGAAAAGTATAAGACGGATAGGGAAATGGCATCCTATATATATATTATTTATAACTTTTAAAAATAAAAAAGTAAAACTAAAAAAAAGCGTGATAAGTGGGGTATACACACATGACCAAATTGATTATTTTTTACGTAATTTATATTTGTCAGGTGTTCGCTATGAAGTCAAAAATTTACATATACCTGTTTAGTAAAAATTTAGGGATTTATTTCTATATAACTTTAATGATTTGGATGTTTCATTTTTATAATTTGGAACATTTTGGTAATTGATTTCTCTTTCCTTAATTGTATATATTCAATAATTTTTATAGTTGTATCTATTATAATTTATACATCGAAAAAGAGTGAATGATTCAAAATAAATCTCTTGAATTAAATGGTTTGGGTGATAAATATGTTGTTTGAAAGTATAGTGTTTATTAAGAATAAACATCTATAATTTTATTGTTTAGAGATTAAAAAGAATTATTGTAATTTACTCATTAGCTGATTATTTTTTATTACTTACCATCGATTATATAACAACTCCCGCATTTTAATTAACCGAGCAATAATTTCATCTGAATCGGGCTTTTCAGGTAAGGTTGTGGTTAGTGTTGCGGTTTCAATGTCATCAAATAATGATTTGGCCATATTCATAATTTCGTCATAGCTTAATTGACCATTTTTAATTGCGAGCAGTTCGTTTCGATTAGTGCGTTTATTGGTAATGGTGCCTTTGGTCATAATTTCATGAGCAACTTGTAATAAGCGAATGGTATGCATCATATTTTTAGCATCAAAATCATTACCATTTTCAATATTACTGCGATAACGCTGTTCATTACGTTTAGCAACCCATTGCCAGTAAGCCTTATAATCACGACAATGCGATGAAAAACCATCACGATTAAAACTTAAGTAAGCATTTACTGGGGTGTCAACTTTTACTGAAGACAAGCACAGCTCGGTCGAATCATCCTGTTGAATAATACCATGATAACCACAATCCCCTGATGCATCATAAAAAAGGGCATATAAATCTCTACTATGTGGAACATTCACCAAACCACATAAGTGTTGATCAAAACACTTTTCATTTAACCAATTGGTGAGAGGATAAGCATGCTGACCTTGAATAATATAACAAAAATCAAGGACCGTTTTACGCTTCACCTCGACCGGATTATTAATCTTTTTATTCAAACCCTTGGCTTTTTTAATTTGTGACATGGCATAGTGAGCAAAGGTTTGTTTAGTTTGTTGGGATAAAAATAGATCAAGGGTTAACTGCTGCATAATTGGATGCTGATATAAAATACAGTCGGGTGCAGAAGCCAATACTTCTAAAATATTCGGGTTATTTTTAAGTAAAAGCTCTACAAAACGACCTAATTCATAATAGACGATATCATTGGTTTCATTACTAATTTGCGGAATATACTCGAGTCCATAAAATTTATCTTTAGGTAAATAAAACACCCCTTTGATATCTGTATCCGATGTTTCAGTAGCTAATCCGAACGAACGACTACCACTAATCACTTCAAACAAAATGAGATTTTGTGCTTTTAAATCATCAATTGTCATGTCGTATTCCTTTCCTTATTTTAAGCTCATTAACGTTTGTATAAAAAAGCGATCTAATTTATCTGCCTTAAAATGCTGTTCAGTGATAGACTCAACTTCTGCACTGATATCAATCATGGATTGTTCAATGAACGATAAGATTTCTGGCGCAATAGTTATCGATGCTGATTCCACCATAGTTGCTTTTAATCTAATAATATCATAAATTTGCTGGCTTAAATTATCTGGTAATAGTGTTAATAATGGCGCAATTGCCATAGGAGCAATTTGCCGTTTTTCTAAACACCATTTAGCACACAATAAAGGTCTTAACACATAAAACAATTTTTTAACACCAATCTGTTTGCCATTGATAGTTTGCAGCGAGCTTTTAGCAATACCTAAATAGTGATAGATGTTACCACGTGCATTAAAAAAGTCTGCACACAATTGCCATAATTGCTGAGCAATTGATTGATTTTGCCGATAAATAATTGGAGATTGCAACCACTCAAACGGCGTAGTATTGGATTTTCGGATTAACTGTAGGGTCTTTTTCAAATCCCAACCTTGTAAATCCAGTTCGTTGTCTACGGGAAAAGTAAAATGTGATTCAGGATTATCAATGGCTAAATATCTATCCAACGGATGAACATAAATAAAACGTACATCATAATCGCTATTTGGCGAAGGAAACCCCCACGCCCGACTGCCCGATTCGCAGGCATAAAGAATATGGATACGGTATTGTTGTTCTAATTCGGTAATTTTTTGTTTTATTCGCTGTTCCATTTTTATTATTCCTTAATTTTTGACACAATTTAAGCATTTTACTCATTATCATTGATAACAAATTATTTAGAAATGAAAATTTATGATTAGAACCTTCAAATCTGAAAAAAATTAACAAAAAATAAGCTGTAGCATTTTTTTTATTAAATTTGTACATTTAATATAAAATCCATCATACCTATCAATCATGTAGTGGTTTGAGTTAATCACTGCTAAGTTTAAGAAAAATATGCTATATTATTTTTTAAGTGATTTTACAAGGTGATAAAATGGATATTAAATTAACCAAGCATGACAAACGCTATATTGAAGGCACAGACGATGTCTACAGCATTATGCAGCGTGTGTTATTACGTGATAACCAAATCGACCAAGAGAAAGAACATCTTTGGATGATTGGCATGAATCAAGCTGGTTATATCCTGTATATCGAACTGATTGCGCTTGGCAGTTATAAATCGGTCGATGTTGAACCGATGAATGTATTTCGTGTTGCGGTGATGAAAAACGCCTCACGCGTGATATTAGTACATAATCACCCGTCAGGATCGCTGACGCCGTCCGAAGCAGATAAAGATATCACCGATCGCCTAATACAAGTCGGCCGTATTTTAAATATCGATTTAATCGACCACCTAATCATCACCCCAAAAACCTATATCAGCTTCCGCTGTACTAAACTTATGGACGAGTTAGAACAAAGCCTAAAATACGTACCAACCTATCAAGTGATCGAACGCATCCGTAGGGAAGAAAAGTTGATTGCTAAAGAGAAGTTAGCGGTTGAAAAGGATAAGACGAAAACAGAAAAAGCACGTCGAGAAAAAGCAGAGACTGAAAAGAAAATACTGATTAATGCTTTGTTGGATAAAGGTGTTCCCGTTGAAGATATTGCTAAGATTTTGGGGATAACGGTGAAGGCGGTGGAGAGATTGGTGAATAAAACGGAATGATAAAAGAAAGATAAATTGTAAACCGCAAGCTAACTTGCGGTTTCATTATCTATTCCGATGGTTTATTATCTTCAGGGTTATTATGTAGCCACAAAAACTGTTGTATAAAGAGTTCGCCCTCATTTTGATTTTCTCTCTCATAATTTTTTGGATAATCATTTGGTATATCTTGCAAATGTGGAAAATTGTCTCCAATAATTTTAATAAAAATAGACATTTCTAGTTTTTCAGCTAAATCTTTATAATGGCTCCTTTCAAAATCAGTTTTATGTTTACCTGAATCACTCCATGCAGTGGGAACATACGCGGTAAGTAAACGTACAATAGCAATAGGATCTCTAGAAATTAACCGCATAACATACTCATTTACAACATCCTCGTTAACATACTTATGTAATATATAAAAAATATGAGATAAAATTCTAGGATAAGTTATAGTGATATCTTCATCGTGAGACATATTTTGTTGTATGATATTTTTACCTAAATATTTTCCAGTTTGAGTTAAAAATTCATCCGAAAAATGTTCTTCTTCTGCTCTCTCTTTATCGTTTATATTCAACCAGCGTAGAAGTTCCAATTTGAACTCAAGAGATGAAGCAATATCAATACATGTGTAAATTAATTCTGCTCTTTTATCTTTTTCAACATTTTGGATTAAATGCTTTGATAAAATGGCGGATTGTACTAAAGTTGTTGAGAAACTATATAATGTTTCAGGATTAGGCATTAATACACTTTTTTGGGATATTGCAATTGCTAATGGATAAGAAATGTAACTTGAAAGACTTTTAGCTTTATTCCTCAATTTTTGAATAATTTTTTCTGCATTATTATTATTTAATAATTTATTTAATGGATTATCATCTTCGTTAAAAGGTGATTGCCAAGACTCTAATTTTAATAATAAAAAAGATATAGACAAATCAGAAATATCATCATTTGGAATTGAATACGAAAAATATCTTGAAAAATAATTTTCTGAACAAATTCGTTGAGCATTATCCCATGTTGAATACCAATCTGAACCATAACATGTATTACTATACACTTGACTTAACTTGGGAAATAAAAATTTTAATAAATAGATAATTTTTTCTTTATTAATATTATGTTGCGAATCAATTATAGGATTAAGAATATTTTTTATATTCTCTATTTCTGGCTTATTATTTGAATACATACCTTGATAAAAGGTTCCCGTAAAAAATTGCTTATTATTTCTAATGACTTCATATAAAGATGGATAAAAAATTCTAATTCCCTCAATAAGCATTAAATCAACGGGATTAACTTCTCCTTTGAGTATAGGAAGAGAAAATAATAACGTATTACCATAGAGTTTAGCTTTACGAGGTGTACATAATTGCTCATCAAAGGTGATAAAATAGTGTACAAACTCATTAATTTGTTGTTCAGTAAGCTCAATCTCAGCCAAGTCTAAAGCATTATTAATATCATCGTAACAAAATTGTTTTAAAACCTCTTTTTTCACTGCTGGTAAATTTAATGGAATGTGGATGATTTTTTCTAAAAATGCCTCACCGGCTTTATGATTAGAACTCGCATATCTATCTTGTAATGATGAAGCAACAATATCTTTATCAAATGCTAAAATATAGGAGGTATATTTAAAATCGGCTATCAATTTGACGATCTTAAATAATAATTGGATTTCCGCCTTATCTAATCTATCTACATCATCAATCAAAATTAGAACTCGCTTTTGAGATTTTTCTAGCGCTTTTTCAACTCTTTTTTTTAACTCATCCGTATTAATTTTTTTTATAAAATGGCTAATTATATTACCGAGCCAACTCAGCTTTATAGGTGTTCCTGCATGCGGTGCTATGTTTTTTACAAGATCCTTAAAATTATCACTACGTGTAATTAATTTAGTATCTAAGGCCTCAGCGATAGTAAAAAAGAAACCCTTTAATAATTCATCTTCAGATCCAAAACGCCATGGATTAAATTTAATGCAAATAACTTTTTCTTCAGATTTGAGAGATTCTTTTATAAAGTTAAGGACAGACGTTTTTCCATCACCCCATACACCATATAACCCAATTACAAGACTACTTGGATCATCTCTTTTAGCTATTACTTGTGCAACTCTTTCTGAAAATTCCCATCGAGAAAATTTATCATGTTCTTTTAGAAATACTGGAGCATCAGCAGAATAATTTTTATTTTCCATATTTGCATAACCTAAATAATTGTTTAATTGGTTAACTATAATTAGTTTAGCATAACTTCTTTGTGTTATTCTTAATTATACATGTTGATTTAATTAGTCAAAAAACAAAATATCCAAAATTTTTCTTTAACAAATCCATCATATACAAATTAAATATTCGTTCTAACACTGTACATAGTAGAATAAAAAGTCAGGAGCATTGAGTATTTGTGATATTGTATAGATTATTGTAATCGCTCAATACGCCAACTAATATCCCTAAGAATTTAGAGAATTTAATAACGTAATTATGCTTTGTTTGGTTTCTTCATCTGGTTCAATTTTAGCTAACTTTTCGAGTTCATTTTTAAGTTCAGTTGACCAAATCTGCCGATCCCAACCTTCAATAGCTCTCAACGCCATATTTCGATTTCGTACCACAGGGCTGTTTAAACCAATAAATATTAAATCTTCACCAATACCCGGAAATCGATTAAGTTCTTGCAAAATATAATCCAATACACTATGCACTTGATATTCGATGCCAAATCCATGTTCTAACGCCGGTCCGGTTGCCACTAATGAAAAATCATTTTGTTGTTTTGCTAATGTGATAACTTGTTCAATCCGCCGGTTATCATCCGTTTGCATCAAGTAAAACCATTGATCATTTTGATATCGTTTTTGATGTTCAAAACGAGCATCCCATGCATCATTACCCAAACGTGTATAAACATCAGTGGCTAACCAAAACAACGACTGATCATCAGTCTGTAAGCTTTCTTCAACTAAAGGTAACCAGTGTTCTTGTTGTATTAGATCTGTTATTGTTGTTTTTAATTTCGCTTTAATGTCATCATTCCAATTAGGGTAACTATCATCAATTTGATTAACCACAAAATCTTGCATAATCTGGAGTATTCTTAAAGTATTGATATCGGTTAATTGATGCTGTGCTAATTGAGCTAAGTAACATAAACAAACGTTGGCACCTGCTTCATAATCATGCATATCTTCAGCCGGCCCACCCATTATCAACGCTTCAATCATCTCACCCGTTGCCACCAGTAATGCTATATCAACAGATGGTTGTGCTAATGCGGTTTGCAAATCACCGGCAGTTGCGCAGGTATAGGCAAGGTATTCATACATCACGCTATTTTTATACCCTTCTCTTAATAACCAGTTTTTGACTTCCTGAGAAGGATTTTTGGCTAATCGTTCCACTAAGTGAATGCGCCCCCAACCAGTCACTCTTTTTGCTAATGTAAGTAAAGCATTTTCAGCTTCGATCGGCGATGATAATGTATTTTGTAACGCCACCGCTGAGTACAACGTAAACTCTTCATGCATACCAAATAGCAAAAATAATTCTGTCTGCGGGGTATTAAAACGCCCCAGTATGGCAATACTAAATTTAATTACTTCGCGATCTGGGCTATTGAGTAATAACCAATAAGCAAATTCATATAATTTATTGAAGTTAATCTCAGCATTTGTCATTTTACCCGTTAATTCATCAATATAACTTAAAGTGCCTTGCTCTTTAATTAAGGTATACAGTTTAGCAATGTCTTGATTATTGGGTTGTACTGAAACAGCACTAAGTAATGACAAAATTTGTTCAACACATGTTTGTTCAGTTGTTGATGAATGATGATTCATTACACCATCCATCGCGCCTGCTGCCCACTTTATTTTTGAGTTATCATCTGATTCGTCGGGTAAATTTTGCGCTATGTCAGGAAGTTTATCCGCATCTTTATAAGGTAATAGAAACTGATAAATACTTATCAATGAATTATCCCAAACAATCGGAAGCCCGTTATCGTCTTGTATTCTTTTTTTGCTTGTAAACAAGTTTTTTAACCAATTTTTCATTTGTTTTCTCTACTTATTATTTTGTATTTTATGCTAAAACCTAATCATCTAAATCAAGATGCAATAAGTAATAATCATTTTGATATGCAATAACTAAATCACACCAACGTGTTGCATACCAGATAGGTGGTTTCGTTTGAATTTCATATAAATAACATTGATTTAGCTTTATCGGCAACAGTATATCAATAAAACCGGCAATGCCCCAATTTCCGTTTTCTTTGTGCACTGTCGGTGAATAATACTGCTGAAAAAACCATGTATCAATTTGCTGTATAAATTCATCAACCGTGAGCGGTTTAGGGTTTATATGCCATAACTTAGCGTCGAAACATTGTCCTTGTCCATCAGTAATGGATTGAAAGTGATGGGCTAATGTGTCAGTAAAATTCCCTTTATTATTCAGTAATTTCATTGAATAATCGCAATAATGGTTAAGTCCAGCATTCAAACAACACATTGCATTTAGATATCCATTTATGTAATCAAGATTTATCATACCTTAATCTCCATCAATATCGAGGATCGCTCCTCGATAGTTTTATCCCTTCACACACACCACTTGCCTTAATTGATGCACTATCTCAACCAATTCATTTTGCGCGGTCATCACTGCATCAATATCTTTGTATGCCATTGGGATTTCATCAATCACATTAGCATCTTTTCGACATTCAACATGTGCAGTTGCTTTGATTTGATCCTCAATGGTAAATTGCTTTTTGGCTGCTGTTCGGCTCATTACGCGGCCGGCACCATGTGAACAGGAACAAAAACTTTCTTCATTTCCCAGTCCTCGCACAATATAGCTTTTAGCCCCCATTGAGCCGGGAATAATGCCTAATTCTCTTTTACGTGCGGATACTGCACCTTTACGTGTGATAAAAATTTCTTCACCAAAATGTTCTTCTTTTTGAACATAGTTATGGTGACAATTTACTGCCGACATATGGGTAGTAAATGGTTTAGTGATAATTTTCCGCATTGCCAAAATCACATTATGCATCATTGCCTCTCGATTTAGCCTTGCAAACTCTTGCGCCCAATGGACAGCCTCGACATAATCGTGAAAGTGCTCTGTACCTTCTTCCAAATAGGCTAAATCTTTATCCGGTAAGTTTTGGATATGCACTTCCATGTCTTTTTTAGCCATTTCAATAAAAAAACTGCCAATGGCATTACCCACGCCACGTGAACCACTGTGCAACATAATCCAAACACGATCGGCCTCATCTAAACAGATTTCGATAAAGTGGTTGCCGGTACCTAATGTGCCTAAATGACGGTAGTTATTGGTTTTTAAAAAGCGCGGGTATTTTTCCGTCAGCTTATTAAAACCTGGCGCTAGCTGTTGCCAGTACTGTTCGACAATAGCAGGGGCGTCATGCCAGCTACCATAATCCCGTCCTCGGTGTTTTGGGGTAATTCCATGTGGCACCGCTTTTTCAATTTCAGTACGTAATGGTAATAAATTATCTGGCAAATCAGCCGCCATCAACGAGGTTTGTACCGCAATCATACCGCAGCCAATATCTACCCCAACTGCGGCAGGAATAATCGCGCCGCGCGTTGGGATTACACTGCCAATGGTTGAGCCTTTACCTACATGCACATCGGGCATCACGGCGATATGTTTAAAAATAAATGGTAGTTTTGCCGTTTTGGTTAGTTGTTCTTTAGCCTCGGGTTCGACCGGTACCCCTTTAGTCCACATTTTGATTGGCTTGGCGTTTTCTGCCTGTAATAAATTATATTGTGTCATTTTTATTCCTCACACCGCCCTGCGATTGTACATGGCGGCTTAATATTTTCTTTTTATCACGCGCTTTTAGGTTGGATATTTACCAAGCCATGTAACACTTGATCAAGTCCGCCTACTACCGAGATTTTATCGATACGTTCAGCAATGCGTTCTAAAGTTTCCATCTCTTTTAACCGCAAGGCTACTGGGTTATTTTCCATTACTTTGGCGGTGTTCAATAATGAACGGGTTGCTGATGTTTCCTCGCGGCGACGAATCACATTGGCTTGCGCCACTTTTTCCGCCTCGACCACTTGTGATAGAATCGCTTTCATATCGCCCGGTAAAATAATGTCTTTTACCCCTAGTGAAACAGTTTGTAAACCATAGCCATCTAAACGCATTTTGATATGTTGGGTTACCACTTCATCAATAATATTTTTGTTCTCAAGTAACTCATCCAACGTACGCATACCAATCGCTTCGCGTAATCCAAATTGTAATTCACGATACAATAAATCAACCGGCTGCGCAGTTTTTTCAAACGCGGTTAATACGTCAGTATAGTGCCAGTTAGCCACTAAGTTTACCCGCAAATTGACTTTATCTTTGGTTAAAATCTCTTGTCCTGCCACTTCTAAGGCTTGCAGGCGAGTATCCACCATATCAACCGAGATTTCCCGGTTAAAACGCCAATAAGCGGTAATGCTAGCTGTTAATAACTGCTCAATTTTACCGTTCACTTTTAATACCCCGACATGATAAGCCGGCACTTGTGCAATTAATACGCTGTTATCACCGAGTACTTCTTTTTGGCGTAACTTTGGTTGTAGTAATTGCTGTACCATTTCATCACTTAAGGTATACCCTTGGTTTAAATCCACTGTCACCATATGCTGTTTATGGCTATTTTGCCAATATAGGCGTTTAGTACCCGGGGATAAAATTTCAACCAATAGATCGTTTTCATAACGCAAACCAGCCTGATTTGCACCGACTTCCATTGCGATACAGTATTGTGATAGTTGTTGTGGTGTACGTTGTTCTATGGCATCAGCGATACGATCATCAATGCGGTTGTCCCTTAAGTTAAATTTACCCAGTACAATCGTATGTTTAAATTGGCAATAACCGACGATTGATTCTGGCGCAATAATCTGTATTAGCTGGTTATCAACAAATAAAGTCCCAATTTGTTCATGAATAAAGTGATGTAGCACTAGTTTTTCGATATTCACAATGGCGTTATTGCTATTTTTAGCTTCAATCAATTCTTGTGCGATATCGGTTGGCAGTGCATAACCGTCTTGTAATGCCACTTTTTTAATCGCATGTGCTTTGTAGCTTTTCCAATATAAAGCTTTGTTTGTTGGTAAAATGACTTCAACCAATTTTTGCTCTTCATAACGTAAGGCAATTTCGTTTTCAGCTACATCCACTAAATAACAGTGTTGGTTAATAATATTTGGATAGAAGTTGATTAACTGTTCTGCTATGTCGGCTGCAATTTTTGTCTCTGCTAAATTAATCAATTGATAACTTAATATATTTAATAGATCAAAAATTCGGTGTACCCCCGCAGTTAATACTTTTTCAATCTCATTATTTTTAAATAAAATTGCAATTTCATATTTTTTGACTTTAATAGTTTTTATCATTTTACATTTCCTTTTTAGCACAATCAGCAACCGAGTTTGCACAATTGAAACGGGTTAAGTAACGAAATAGCAGGGTGAAGGCTAAAAGCAATAAGAAAAATAGTGCGCCACTTATTGGTATTTAACATTCTGCCTATTATCCAGTTTGTTTACCTTGAAAGTCGTGGTGACCTGACAAGTTAACCGGTTTTTTTTTGCGGATAAGCTTGTTAAGGTGCTTTGTCACTTAGCTTATCTAACGACGATCACTGACTGTGTTTGTTTTTCTACTTTTGTTTTACGGTTTTTGAAGTGGGATTCGAACCCACTACATATCGATCCCTAGTCGATTGTTCTACCAGATGAACTATTCAAAATTGACTTTTCTACAGTCACCTAATCACACAATAAGGAATACATGTTGATAATCTTCCGTCCTTTTATCCCGTAGATAAACCCGTAAAGGATTCGCGATGTACCTTGCTGTGATAAAAACAGCATTTGCTTGCTTAGGTATATTTAATATTGCGAAAAGCGTGCCAAAAAATAAAAAGTAATAAAAATATTTTTTAAATATTTGATTTATAGATATAAAAAATAAATATCATATAATGTATATGATATTCAAATAGATTTTAATGACTATAAATATTATAATTTAATCTAGCTGTTTATATAATATTATAAATTTAATCATGAAAAAGAATGTGATATTTGGTTTTTTGGGTAATGTGCTGGATAACCGAGGTAGAGGTAAAAAACGCTGGGCGCGTTGGCGACCAACGATTGATTTGTGCCGACAAACTGATTTAGCTATTTCTCGTTTGGAACTGCTTTATTTTGCCAATGATGAGCAGCTACTTTGTGATATTGTTAATGATATAAAAATTCTATCCCCCAATACCGAAATTAAACCCATTGTCATTAATATTGCTGATCCATGGGATTTTGAGCAGGTTTATACTTGTTTATTTGATATTGCTAAACGATATTCTTTTGATCCAGATAAAGAAGATTACTATTTGCATATCACAACCGGAACCCATGTGGCGCAAATTTGTTGGTTCTTATTAGCTGAATCACGTTACTACCCAGCTAAGTTATTGCAAACTTCACCACCAGTAAAATCAAATAAAGTTGAAGAAAGAATTTATAATAATGAGGCGGAACTGATTGCCAATAGTCCTAAAGGAAAAGCTAACACCATTGATTTGAATCTTAATCGTTATGATCAAATTCTTAACCGCTTTCAGCAGTATGCCAGTGAAGCTACCGAGCTTTTAAAATCGGGCATCGCCACGCGTAATCAACTGTTTAACCAGTTAATTGCTGAAATCGAACAAGTGGCCAGCCGTTCTTATGCCCCTATGTTATTATGTGGGCCAACTGGTGCAGGAAAATCATTTTTAGCAAAACAGATCTATTTACTTAAACAAAGTAACCATCAAATCAGTGGTCAATTTGTTGAGATTAACTGCGCCACCTTACGTGGCGATAGTGCTATGTCTACCTTATTTGGTCATGTCAAAGGCGCGTTTACGGGGGCAAATCTGGCGCGGACTGGATTGTTAAAAAGTGCCGATGGTGGATTACTGTTTTTAGATGAGATCGGGGAGCTTGGACTAGACGAGCAAGCAATGTTATTAAAAGCGATTGAAGAAAAGCAATTTTATCCATTTGGTAGTGATAAACCAATTAAGAGTGATTTTCAGCTGATTGCCGGCACCAATAAAGACCTTAAACTGGCAATTAGCCAAGGTGAGTTTCGCGAAGATCTTTACGCCCGTATTAATCTGTGGAATTATACATTGCCAGGGCTAGCCGAGCGTAAAGAGGATATCGAACCGAATATTGATTATGAACTGGCGCGTTACGCCAAAGAATATGGCTTGATGCCACGTTTTAATCGTGAGTCGCGTAGCGCCTATTTACAGTTTGCCACCTCGAATGAAGCATTATGGCAAGGAAACTTTCGTGAACTCACCGCATCTATTACACGCATGGCAACGCTGGCACCACAAGGAAATATTACGATTGAGCAAGTCGAACAAGAGATTAAACGTTTAAAACAAAACTGGCAAGGCGATCAGCCAAATAATTCATTAATTCCACAAGAAATTGATGAATTCGATCGCTACCAGTTAGAAAAAGTTATCGAGATATGTCAAAAAAGTGCCAGTTTATCAGAAGCTGGTCGAAAGCTTTTTGCTGTATCGAGAACCAAAAAACAGAAGAATAATGATGCCGACAGGTTGAAAAAATATTTGGCGAAGTTTGGGCTGAGTTGGGATGAGATTAAACAGGTATAACTAAATGAATAGCATTAGAGAACTTTTTTTCTATATTATGAATTTTGACTGGTTTTAATTCGATTTTATTTGGTGTTGAACAATGATGAACTAAATAGCAAGTTAAAAAAGTTAACAGTTGAGCTCGATTAAAAAGTTGTTGGAAGGAATAAGAAATCGGCGTATCAAGATATTTGATATTTATGGATAAGGTTTTATCGATTAAATAGTTAGTAATATTTTTCAGTGGTTCACTATTTTTTTGTAATTGAGATAGTCCTAAATTCGTGGTTAATTCATAGAGAGTTAAATAATCTGATATACAACTATATTGATTGCAAAAAGTTCTAAACTGTTTTATTAAATAAGCATCTAAATAACATTCTTTAATTTTGAGATGGAAGTTTTGTGAATTATCGATAGGTTGTATAATTCCCGCCACCTCATATACTGCGATGGTCGTATAAATATAAAAACCGACTAATGTATCTTGCCCTTGTGATGATAATTCATCAAAGTTAAGGTTAGCTTTTTCGAGATCTTCCGAAATTACTTCTTTGTACAAATTTAATTGCGCTAAGAAATTTGCTTTATTCCCAGTTTTGCTATCACTAAGCACTAAATCAATTCCACAAATATAAGTTTGGTAGCAATTAAATTTAGTTGTATTAAATACAAAATGTAACACAGACTGTTTATATCGTTTTATTATTTTTGCTAATGATTTACTAACATATTTATCGATTAATTTATTCGAGCATTGCCAAGGTAAATATAATAACCCTTTAAACAATGTGTTGATTTCAGGGTTACTATTTTGTTTATTGGTGATTATTTCCAGCAAATCAATTTGTTCTTGACGCATTGATTATTTTTTCTTTTTGTTTTTATTGTTTTGCGCGCGCTCAACCTGAATTTTTTCAAGTAAGGATGCCGCTGAATTTTCGCCCGTAATTAAATCAACATTTTCAGCGCGCCATTGTGCGGTTAATTCACCACGAAACGCTTTGGCTAAAATTGATTGCGGTAAATGATTCACTTTTTCTAAAGCTGTATTAACCTGTTGTTCAATTTTATCAGCATAGGCAAATAATTGTTCTACACGACGGACGATTTCGTTTTGTTCTTGTATTGAGGGGTAGCTAATAATAAGTCTTTCAATCATTGATTTAGTTAGGGCTTGTCTCGTTGCGCCATAATTTTCTTTCACTATCCATTTTTGGATTTCTGGAGATGCCAGATATATCTGTAAAAATTTAGGGAGTAATTTTTGTTTTTTACATCTTATGATAGAAACATGTTGATTAACTCTACCTCCAACAAATAATTGTGGGGCTATGTTTACTCTACCTATAGATGCTCCAGTTATATTCAAAAGTATATCATCAGGTTGTATTTCAACATTAGCTAATTTTTTAGCTTGTTCATCATCAATATATGCTAAATCATCATATTTAATATAATTTGAATAAATATTCATTGATCTAACTAATGGTATCCCTTTATTTTTATATACATTATTACCACCTTTAGGGGTAGAACCCGAACCAATTTTGGTAGTAAGTTCTTTCAACGAGCTTTTTTTCCAAAATTGATACTTATCAGAATTTGTAGAAAAGTCGCAAAAACAAGCATCCGATAACACCGACTGACGAAACTGTTTTAAAAGTTCGGGAATTTGTTCAAGGCGTGATTTTGTTTCTTGTACTTGGGCTAGTAATAAATCAAGTTTTTCAGCTATGATTTTTTGTTCTGATAGAGGAGGAATAATTACAGGAATATCTCTCATACGAGCTTGAGTTAATTTTAAACGAGTACCACCATTAACATAGTCGTGATAATCAAATTGATTTAAAAAATAATAAATATATTTATTAATACTTATTCCATTTATTGATTTTAATACATGTGCATGATTATTTACCCATGTTTTACCATAAAGCATATAGGCTTTATTTTTATTTCTATCAAGAAATGGTGCTCCATCCTCACCTAACGCAATTAATTCCTCATCAAACAAATAGCCATCAATTTTTCCAACTTCACCTGTAGCCCCATAATAAGGATATAAATGTTGAATATCAACACCATTAATCCTAGTTTCTCTTTCTTTATTATTTACAGGTTTACGCAATGAATCAAGAATAGAAACAATATTTTCTAATTTTGAAATCACCCAATTTTTCGGAAAAAAAGTATCACTCATTATTCAGTTTCTCCCAAAGCACTCAACAAACTCTCCAACTCATCCAAAGCAACTATTAACTCATCTTTAGCTTGCTTGGCGAGTATCGCTGGTTCTGGGAGTTTGGTTGCATCCACACTATTTTTATCTTTTAACCAACTGATATCGAGTGAATCCTGTTTTGTGTCAGCAATCCAATCGCGGCTAAAACAGCGCCATCTTGATTGTGCTAGTTGATCATTAACGTCTAAGTTTTCTTGACTGGCTGACGAGTCTGCTTCGATATCATCTGGATTGAATGACCATTCACCTTCCTGTCTTGAGCTGGTGCCGTCGGGATTGATACCATAAACGGTTTCAAATGGTTGTAAATATTGCTCAGTAAATGGTGTACGTTTACCAAAGTTTGGCATATTGGTACGCAAATCATAAACCCAAACATTTTGCGTACAGTTTTCTTGTTGTAGTTTGTCTGTTACTGAGCCCTTAGTGAAAAATAGTACATTGGTTTTTACACCTTGGGCATAAAAAATCCCGGTCGGTAAGCGTAGTATTGTATGTAAATTACATTTATTCATTAAATCGCGACGAATATCAGTCCCTTTACCCGCTTCAAACAATACATTATCAGGTAATACTACGGCAGCGCGACCACCGGGTTTTAAATTACGGTAAATATGTTGTAAAAAAGCTAATTGTTTGTTGGTGGTTTCATAAGTTAAATCTTCACGAGTAATACTGGCATCGCCACCTTTACTGGTACCAAATGGTGGATTAGCGAGAATAATATCAGCAGGTTTTAGGTTTTGCCCAACTTGACCAAGTGAATTGCCTAATAAAATTGCACCATCATTACCGCCTTCTATACCGTGTAATAAACAATTCATTAAGGCAAGTCGACGAGTATTTGGCACTAATTCAACACCAATAAACGCTTCGTTTTTTTGAAAATCAGCATCTTTAGCATCAAGATCATAATAATCGTTGGTTTGTTGCCGTAAATACTGATCTGCTGCGACAAGAAATCCTGCCGTTCCGGCAGCAGGATCTTGGATGATATGTTTTATTTGTGGTTTAATACACCGCACCATACAATTAATCAGTGGTCTTGGCGTAAAATACTGACCGGCACCGGATTTTGTTTCATTGGCATTTTTTTCTAATAATCCTTCATAAAGATCGCCCAGCCCATCTTTTTGAATACTAAACCAATCAATTTGATCTAATGTTTTAATCAATTGCTCTAAATGCCGTGGTTCTCGTAATCGAGTTTGTGCATCGTCATAAATGGCGCTTATTAATGGGTCATTATGTACTGTCACTTCAATGTATTGTTCTGGATTTTCAGGATCGATTTCTTGACGCTTACCTGTTGATAAAGCTAATAAAATGGCTTTATAATCATTTAATAGGGTAATACCTGATTTATCATTGAGATTAGTCCAACGACACCCAACAGGTAAAGGATGTTTTTGCAAAATCCCGGCTTCAGTATTTTCATGTACCATTTTAATAAATAATAAAAGTACTAATTCAGTTACATAATCTGAATAGTTAATACCATCATCACGCAATACATCACATAAATTCCACAGTTTTTGTACAATATTGTTATTAGTCATTTTTTATCCCAAGTTTATACTCGTATACTTAATAGGCAAGACTAGTATTTTCATCGCCATTATGAATTAGAGTAAATGTATATTTTAGTAACTTCAAGTGACTTTGCTATATTATGCGGTAAGTGCTGGCCAAATAGCCTCGCTTAATTCATCTAATACCGTATCAAGTTGATTGCCCAATATTTTATCAAGCTGCTTAGCGCCACCACTATCAGTAAAGCGATGATTAATAAATTCTTTATCAATAACAACCTCAAAAATAATTTGTTTGGCTAAACGATCTAACCAATTGCGTTGAGCCGGTGTCCAATTATGATTTTGGTAGATTCGTTGCATGGCTTGATTAACGCGTTGTTCAAAAGGAATTAATGGTTCGCCCAAAGTAGCACGTCGGATATAACCAATAATACTCGCTGCAATATCTTGATTAGTTTGATTGCGTACGGCAGTGCGTAAATTAGCTTCCGAATAACCTGCACCATCCAATAACAGTTTAACTTCTTTCAATTGCGCACGGGTTAAATCACGTGGGCGGTTAACAACCACAGACAACGCAACACTTTCATTTAATTGATTATGAATGAAATGATTAAAACTATATAAATAATCCTCGGGTTGTTGATGTGAGCCATAACTTTGCGAGCGTTCTAGAATATGATCATCATGTTGAGAAATGAGTGGTAAACGTTCGCTACCTAGCAATCTATTGACTTCAATTAATTGATTAATTAACCCATGATGTTGTTTGATAAAATTCGAAGCAGATTCAGGACCAATTTCATGTAAATAGTTATGTAATTTTTGGGGCTCAACATTCCATAAAGTTTGTAATTCATCTAACTTTTGTCTTAATTCAGGCTTATTTTCCGCTTTTTGCTCAGCCTTACGCAAGATTCGCATTAATTTTTGATTTAATTGATTTAAAATTACATCAGCATAAGTTTCACCCGCCATATCACCTGATGTTTGTAATGCTTTAGTTAATAATTTATGATCACTTAGTTCATCAATTAATTGCTCAAGGGTGATATTAGGATCTTTAACTAACGGTTGCATAGTGTTGACGTCTTTTAATGCGACATAAATATCAACCGGATCATATATCCTAAATACCGTTTTACCTATGCTATCACATCGTCTTGTTGCGCGACCAATCATTTGCTCATATAAAATACGGGATTTGACTCGGCGCATGAAGACTAAATTACAAATTTTAGGCACATCAATACCGGTTGTTAATAAATCAACAGTGATAGCTATATTTGGATAGCGTTCATTTTTATATTGTTTGATTAATTGATCAACTTTATCACTTTGCCCGGTAATTTTTGCGACAGTAGCCTGATTATATTCGCTATTATAGAGATTCTTAAATGCTTCATCTAATAAGCGTTTAATCATATCTGCATGCAGATCGGTAGCACAGAAGATTAATGTTTTTTCTTCACCAAACGGATCGAGTTCATTCACCAGTTGTTCGCAAATTACTCGGTTAAAGTTTTCATTTATAACCCGACGATTAAACGCGTCGACTTCAAAATTAAGCTCATCTTCTAATTCAGTAGTTTCAACTTCACCGGTTTGCGTATTGATGGCACTGACTTTTTCACCTTTGGTAAACGTAATACCATTTTGTGTTAATAAAGTTTGGTAACGTATTGGTGGTTCATGATCAATTAACCAGTCATCGGCAACAGCTTCTCGATATGAATAAATATAAACAGGCTTACCAAAAATATCGCTAGTATGTTTTGCGGGTGTTGCCGTTAGCGCAATTTTTACCGCATCAAAATAATCTAATACTCGACGATAACTTGATAAATATTGCGTGGCGTCACGTATTGCCATCTCACCTTCTGTCATTTCTTGATCTAATGTATAACCACGATGCGCCTCGTCAATTATAATACAATCAAACTGATCGATTAAAGGTGGATTATCGCTCGTAAAAATGCGTTTGACCATTGCTTGCACGGTTGCCACTTGTATTCGTGTTTCAGCTTCAGTCACCATAGAACCAAGCTCGGCTAAGTTATAGATTTTAGATAAAGTGAGATTTTGTTCTAACGTGGCTTCATTAAAAGAATCTATTGCCTGTTTTCCTAAAGCGGTACGATCAACTAAAAATAGAATTCGTTTAAATCGTTCAGTTTTTAAAAAGCGGTACATCAAACCTATAATTGTTCGAGTTTTACCTGTTCCTGTTGCCATCGCAATTAAAGCTGTTCGTATCCCTTTGGAAAGGGTATTTTCTGTCGCAACAATTGCTTTCTCTTGATAATCCCTTAATTGCAAATAGGCAAATGGTTCTTGTTTTAGTTGTTGTTCAGCGTTTTCTCGACTACGATTAAGTAGATCTAAGAGTCCTTGTGGTGAATGAAAGGAGAATAAAGGACGCTTTAAATTGGCGCCATCACGAACATCACGAAACCATGTTCCTGACTGTTCAGCTAATTGCTTAATGTATGGACGACCATTACAAGAATAAACAAAAGGAATTTTGTAGTGGCAATCTGATTCATCAGGCCAAGCAATCGTTCTTTTTTCAAGTTCCCATGCACCAATCAAAGGTGGTAATACTTGGAAGCCTTTACTATAACGTTCAGCTTGACCGATTTTTCCGGAAACATTTTTATTCTTTTTCTTAGCTTCAACAACTGCAATTGGTGTTAATCCCGCAAATAAAACATAATCAGCCCATCCTTTTTCGCCTTTATGTTCTGTCGGCCATTCGGCAATGGCTAAATATTTATTTTTTTCTGGGCGAGTACCCTTTTTATAATTTAACTGTTCGGTGTCAGCTTGCCAACCCGCTTCAATAAGCTGCATATCAATTAAAATTCGTGTGAGTTCTTCGCTTAATTCTATTTGTTGACTTGCTTTCTTAGCTTTATTACTTATTGTATTACGAGATACTTTTTGAGCTTTTAAATCTTGTAGAGCAAGTGCTTGTTGTAAATCCTTAATCTTTATTTCATATTCTTTCTGTTGTTTGAGTAACATTGCCTCATTTTCTTGGGCCTGTTGAGATAGGGATCGCGCCTCTTCATCCATTTTTAAAGCTAAGGTTTCAAATTCAGTCTTTTCTTTAGCGAGTAATTCATTAAATTGTTGACTTGAATTGAGTTCAATATTGGCTTGTTCTAGTTCTATTTTAAGTTTACTGATTTCTGACTGTAAACTGCGCAAATGCTCGCTGGGGTCAACAAGTGGTTTAAAAGGTTCTGGTTTAAATTGCACACCAGCTTGACTAAAAGATTGGTGAAACCATATCGCTAATTTGTAAGCAACTAAAAGTCCATCTTTTGCTTCTTTGTGCTTGGTTTTAAATTGATGAGTAGCTTTATTCCCTTCAATACGTAATGTATGAAAAAGATTTCGGATAATGGGTTCTAATTTGAGTTCATTACTAATCTTATACAACAAATCAGACTGCGAAGTGCGTTCATTAAATTCAATACCAGCCTTGGCAGCAATATGTTGTGCCATTGCTTCAGCTAATTGCCGTAATTTTATTAATGTGGTATTAGGATCACTGCTAAATGCTCGCTCAGCTGTACACGCTAATTCGACAAACAGTGGATCGTGTTCAACTAGAAAACCAAAATTTGATTGCTCTTTAATTATTATCATTAAGCACTATCTCCATTGAAGTTATATCCTTTATCCTTTTTTATTATCTCAAATTTTGTATAATTTTATAGCTATTTTTTTATTTTCTAAGCATTTCTTCGGTAGACTATTTAAGATGGTGATTCGTTAATTAATTTTTTTTTGTTGATAAATTTATTTTTATCATTCGACACTCAGCATTTAACCTAGCACCTAAAAACTTATTTTTTATATAAAAAAACATAATATTAGTAAATAGCAGTTAAATTTATCACATGCGAAATATTAACGACTAAGTTTTAGTTATCGCATCGTTCGTTAAGTTCAACATCAATATTCAGTTATTTATTACGAACGTTGTTTTGCTAGTGATAGTCAATTTTATCTTTTTAAAAGGCTAATAATTTTAAAACATCTGCATGTAAATCTTCACCAATTGGTTATAATAAAATTATAAAAATAAAAAGTGCCATTTTGTTGGTGAAAAATATTACAGGTATAAGAATTTAAGCAATAAAGTGAAAAAAATAGTCAGCAAAATGTAGAAGCTAATTTACTGTAAGAAATGACATTTTAGGATATGGAACTCATCTTGCACTATACATACTTATTAAAGGCAAAATACCTAACTTTTTGATCCCAATGGCGATTACATGCGACAATATCGAGGACAAGCAGAAGCTTTTTATGATGATGGAGACATCCCTTTTTCAATAGAACAATTTATCAAATACCATGCGGAAGATGGTGATTATGTTTCTCAACGTGAAATCACTTTAACACGAGAGGAAGCGCTGAATATTGAAAAAAAAATTATTAATGGTAATTATGCAATTGCCCCTTTTTATTTACCGTATTGTGCATATGCCATTTCATCTGTTTTAGATGAATATGGTCTACAAGAACTTTATTTGTTACCTGGTTCTTTGGAAGAAGCGGTAAAAGAGATTGAAGATAAAAAAGGACTATCTAATGAAAATAATTAATTCAGTCATTATCGTTTTATTTAATTTTATCGGTGCCTATCTAAGTTACCGATGGTGTTATCGAATGATTATCGCAAAACATCGTACGCCAGAATTATATTATTTGATATGTTATGGTTTGTGTCATTTCTGTTTTATTCTGATTTCAATCTTTCTTTTAAATAAAATAAAACGACCGATGACTTTAGTGATTTTCGGCGTGCCAATTGGTATTATAATTCCCGCAATGCCGCCTATTGTCCCAATGTTAGTAATGGAAGATACTAATAAATTTGCTTTTAATCTAGATTTTATTATGGGGATGTTAGGTATCACATCAATGATAACCCTTAATTTTATAATCTATCCGGCAATATTATTATGCTGTCATTATTCTATTGATGGGATACAAAAAATATCAAGTAAGCTTGCTTTGAAGCAATAATCATTTGTCCGAACTAGTCAAAAAATCGCCCAACTATTTTAAACTGTTGAACTTATTAGATTGGATTGTTGATATTGAATTATCTGCTGTTATTTTAGGTGTTTCCTAATAAAAATTAGAATCCAAACTAAAATGCTAAATGATTTTTTTGTAGTTTACGATGAACCTATCAGGCAAACATAAAATAATCAACACAGGTATGACCAAGATTAATTAACTACTGCTAAGTCTAAGAAAAATATGCTATATTATTTCTTAAGTGATTTTACAAGGTGATAAAATGGATATTAAATTAACCAAGCATGACAAACGCTATATTGAAGGCACAGACGATGTCTACAGCATTATGCAACGTGTGTTATTGCGTGATAACCAAATCGACCAAGAGAAAGAACATCTTTGGATGATTGGCATGAATCAAGCTGGTTATATCCTGTATATCGAACTGATTGCGCTTGGCAGTTATAAATCGGTCGATGTTGAACCGATGAATGTATTTCGTGTTGCGGTAATGAAAAACGCCTCACGCGTGATATTAGTTCACAATCATCCGTCAGGATCGCTGACACCTTCCGAAGCGGATAAAGATATCACCGATCGCCTAATCCAAGTCGGACGAATTTTAAATATCGACCTAATCGACCACCTAATCATCACCCCTAAATCCTATATCAGCTTCCGCAGTACTAAACTTATGGACGAGTTAGAACAAAGCCTAAAATACGTCCCAACTTATCAAGTGGTTGAACGCATCCGTAAGGAAGAAAAGTTGATTGCTAAAGAGAAGTTGGCGGTTGAAAAGGATAAGACGAAAACAGCTCAACAAAAAGCAAAAGCGGAAAAGGAACAAAAAGAAGCAGCGCTTGCACAAGCCAAGGCATTAGCAAATGCGTTATTTAATAAAGGTGTTGATATTGAAACTATTGCAAAATTAATGGAAGTTACTCCGAAAAAAGTTAAGAGGATTTTGGGAAAACCAAAATAACTTTTTATTCTCTATCCCATTTATCTTTTTTATATGAACAATAACTGCATAATCCGTCCAGTTCTTGTTCATCTAAGGATAATTCTTCCTCACAATATATACATGTTATATATTCCAATTCATAATGACAGGCCAAGCATAATCCCTCATCAAAAGAAAATGAACCATTACCACACTCAGGACAAATGCCTGTTTCTGGTTCTCCACCTTGAGCAATATTATAATGGCTGTTACCATATAAAGCATCAGTAATTGATGAACCTATAACCTCCAGATATGAAGATTCTTCACCGCAACCCCTACATAAAAAATCAGGATCTTCTACTGTGTTATCATCAACAACTTTAATTAATTCTGAATCACATTTTGGACATCTCAACTTATCAATAGCACTTTTTACTTGGCTATATCGCCAAAAAGCAGCTTTTAGATTATCTAAACATTCCTTTCTTTCTTGAGCATAAATATTTGAAATATTTAGCATAACTTTCCAGCATTCTTGACCTAATAACTCAACCGGTTCTGTTTCAATATAAGGGCAAAATTTAATGATCAGATGAAAGGCCTTAGTAATCGCTTCTTTTATTTGAGATTCACTTTTTTGTATATAATAATGCTCAATATCATTGCGAATTTTCTGCAATGAATTTAAATAATCTTGATTAATTGAAATATTTAGTGCTTTAAATCGATCTTTTATTTCTTGCACATCAACCGTTTTTTTACCTACACCTTTCCATGAAACAACATCTGTTTCAATATTTATCTGAGGGATAATTTTTGTTTTAATAAGTATTTCATCTGAACCATCAGGGCTCATTTGCTGTAATTTATATTTAAATAAAAGAAGAACTCCTGCATAAATATTTCTAATTGATGATTGAATCCTGCGGGAATCATCTACAATACACTCATAATCTTCAATTCCAATTTGAATAGATGCTACAGCATTATCTAAAATAGACATATTGTATTCCTTTTTATAAGAAATTAGATCTAATAAATTGATTTAATTAATAGAATTATTTATTAAAATATTTAAAAAAGTTTTATTCCTTGCAACAGCATCAGCAAAAATGCTATTTGATGAGACAAAGGTCACATGAGTCATTGAACCTGGTAAATAACCATAATACATACATCCGTTATTACTAAAAACTTTAGTAAATGCTCTATTTTTCATAACTCTTTCAATATCTACATCATCAGCTTTAAAATCACAGATAATATAACAATAAAAGTTATTTATATTACTAACAATTTTTTTGAGTGTTTCTTTATATTCATCAATCTGATCGATTGCAGAGGTTTTTTCTTTATAATCAATATTACCTTTCTTAAATTCAATCAACACAACATCTTTAAGCAACTCACTATCTTCAGGGCTATTGTACAAAATAAATAGGTCAGGCCTTTTTTCTGATGTACAATTAGAATCATTACCTATTTCTGCATTGATTTTTTTGATTGTGATATCGGATGCTGTGTATGCATAAGACATAAATTTATCATCCAAAAGCCATACGCAATTTTGATACAAGTGATCTTTATTATTTTCAGTTTTATCATCAACTACAACGCTAGTTTTCTGTGGGAAAAATAAGTTATGCAAAACATCCTCATTTTCTTGTGAATTAGTCAAAGACAGCCCTTTTTTAGCAACTAAATCCCTATGAAAGATATATTTTGCAAGCTCATGTTTATTTTGCTCAGCCACTTCAATCACTAATTCATCAGCCGAAATATTAGGCTGATCAAGTAACATTGCTAATCTATCTTCTTTTTGATTTATTTTATTTCTATATGCATCAATTATGTCTTTTTCATTAAAACTTAGATTATTAACATCAATACCATCCAAATTAATATAGCCATATCTTTCTTTTAATTTTTTTAGTCTAGCTTTATTCTCCTCCTCCAGATTAGGCTCATTTTCATGAACGATATTTAAGCATGTTTGCTTTAATTCTTGTTCAAAATTATTATTCGGGATATTAGATAACATATCTGCTTGAGTAAAATAATCATTAGATTGAAAGTTAAACTGTGTTCTCTCTGGGTTGGCATGTTCATCAAAGAAATCTGATGTAATCGCAAAGATATATTGAGTACGAAAATTATCAGATATTACTATTGGTTTAACTTGAATATTATTAGCACAATAATATATTCTAATCCCCTGTTTCTCTTTATTTTGAAATGCATATACAGTAAATTTGCAACCATTATTTACATGGTCTGTTTCCTTTAAACAATGAATATCATTGCTTTTTATTTCATCATATAACTTATTATTGACCATGAAATTAATAGAAATATGTTTTTTGGTTTCTTGCTGTTTTAAAAATAACATTAAATTAAATTTTTCTTTCACAAAATTAACACAAGAAGCAACTTGTGTTTTACGATGTTTCAAATTTAAGTTATTTAAATATATTTTTGTGTATGCATTTTGAGCATCACAATCACTTATTTTAATATTCTTCTCATCAAACTTATCTGTAAAATCAAATTCAACATATTTTTTTTCATTTGAGATGCTTTCAACGTTAATAGTTGAAGCTATTTTTAAAAATGAAATTCTCCCAATTCCTTTTCCTCCAATATTTTTTTTATGATCTGTTGCTATCTCAAGAAAGGCATCAATATTTTTCTGGGTTAAACCTTCACCATTATCTTCTATAATTATTTCACGCAAATTACCACGACTTGATGTATCACCATCTAACGCTTTTTCATACTCAAATTGGAGATTAATATTGATATTAGTTGCATTTGCCTGTATGGAATTCATTATGGCTTCTTTTAAAACATCATTAACTGTAACATTTTTATAAAAATGAGATGCAAACCCTGTGACGTTTATTTTCATTAGAATTATCTTCATTACTTAAATTTGCGTTCATAATAACCTTAATGTAATTAAACAACAATTAACAACCGTTCAAAATATAATCATAAAAATTTTCATGCGGTCATCACTGCATCAATATCTTTGTATGCCATTGTGATTTCATCAATCACGTTGGCAATCTTTTTGGCACCCAACATGGGTAGTTTGATTTGGGAAGAATAAATCAATCTTAATAAAAATAACTTATCTTTTTAAATTTCCGAAAATGCCCTTTTGGGCTTTAAAAATTATACTGAGTCACTTTACAACCCCATAAACTTGGTATAGAATTCGCCCGCTTTCCTGAATAGTGCTGCTGCAGGAAAACAGTAATTATCTTCTCAATTTGAGGAGACGCTTTTTTATTGTTTTCTAGGTGGCTATTATGTCTACATTTTCTCGTTTACAAAAACGTTTGTCCCGTCTTGGGATTGAAAGTCATTTTAATAATGATATTTATACTTTAAATAAAGAAAATACATCTGCTCAGATTTTGTTACCAAGTCCATTGCCATTAGAGCAAAAAGCGGTAGAACAGCTTCTGAACTTTGCATCAGTGAACGTCCCTAATAGTGTAGGGAAAGTTTGCATGGCTCGTGCTACACCCGATTTTCATCCAGGTGCGGTTGCGCCTGTTGGTAGTATTGTTGCAACTACGCAGGATTTAATTATTCCTGCAGCAATTGGTACTGATATTAATTGCGGTATGCGGCTTTTTACCACCGGTTTAAGCTTTGATCAGGTGTGTGAACAAAAATCGACAATTATTGCACAATTAAAACGTGTGTTATTGCAAGATGAACGCGATGTACCTGTTACACCGCAATCTTTTCAAGCATTATTTGATCAAGGTCTTGCAGCATGGTTATCGGAGTTACCACAGCAAGGTTTGTGGAATTCAGTTAATTATGAACGGTTACAAGCAGAGCTTGATAAAATATCGGGTAATCATTTAATTAAGGCAGATAGTCAGTATGCACCTGAAGCCTTTTTTGAAAAGCGCGATATTATCCGCCCAGCGAGTTTAGGTACTGTCGGATCTGGTAATCATTTTGTCGAGTTACAAATTGTTGATGATATTATCGATCGACATTTAGCTTATCAATTAGGTCTTGAAAAAAATAGTGTCGTCGTCATGATTCATACCGGATCGCGTGATGTTGGTTTTTACATTGGTCAGCGTTGGCAAGATAAAGCAAAAGCTTTATGGCCGACTAATGAAAAGCAACCAAAATCAGGATTGTTTGGTTTAACAGATAGTCACGCACAGGCCTATTTACAAGCTATGGGCGTTGCTGCCCGTTATGCTTGGATTAATCGAATTGTGATTACCGAATTGATACGTAAATCGCTTTCAACTATTTTTCATCAAGATGATAGTCAACTCGTGGTCGACATTTCGCACAATATCATTTTGCCTGAACAAAAGATGAATATTCATCGTAAAGGGGCAACGCCGGCTTATGCTGGTCAGATAGCTTTAATCCCTGGCTCAATGGGTGATCACTCTTATGTGGCCGTGGGTAAAGGTCATGCTGATTGGTTATGGTCTTGTTCACACGGTGCTGGTCGAGCAGAAAGACGACAGGCTATGCGTAGCAAAAAAGTTGAATATGATAAGGTTAATTTGCCATGGCAATGTATTACCTTAAAAGAAGAGCGGCTACGTGAAGAGGCTCCTACAGCCTATAAACCTATCACACCAGTGATAGAAGCACAACAAAACGCTGGTTTGATTCAAACAGTGGTTAAACTTAAACCGTGGGTTACGTTTAAAGTATAATTTTGATAAAACCATGCTAGTTTTGGCTAGTGTGGTTTAGCATTGTGGTATTAATATTTTAAATAAAAAAGGCGCACAATGTACGCCTTTCTTACTTGTTTGCATCGGTGATGCGATAAAGGTTTTAAATTATTTAATAACCTTAGCAACAACACCTGCACCAACTGTACGACCACCTTCACGAATCGCAAAACGTAAACCTTCTGCCATCGCGATTGGGTGAATTAATGATACTGACATTTTGATGTTATCGCCTGGCATTACCATTTCTACGCCTTCCGGTAATTCGATTGTACCAGTCACGTCAGTTGTACGGAAGTAGAACTGTGGACGGTAACCTTTGAAGAATGGAGTGTGACGACCACCTTCATCTTTACTTAAGATATACACTTCTGATTCGAAATCAGTATGTGGTGTAATTGAACCTGGTTTTGCTAATACTTGACCGCGTTCGATTTCTTCACGCTTAGTACCACGAAGTAATACACCTACGTTTTCACCAGCACGACCTTCGTCTAGTAATTTACGGAACATTTCAACACCAGTACAAGTTGTTTTTGCTGTTGGTTTGATACCAACGATTTCAACATCTTCACCAACTTTGATAATACCGCTTTCTACACGACCTGTTACCACTGTACCACGACCTGAAATTGAGAACACGTCTTCAATTGGTAATAGGAATGGTTTGTCGATGTCACGTTGTGGCTCTGGAATATAAGTGTCTAACGCTTCCGCTAATTCAACAATTTTGTCTTCCCATGCTGCATCGCCTTCTAACGCTTTTAACGCTGAACCACGAATAACTGGTGTATCATCACCCGGGAAGTCGTATTGAGATAGAAGTTCACGTACTTCCATTTCAACTAATTCTAATAACTCTTCATCATCAACCATATCACATTTGTTTAAGAATACGATGATGTAAGGAACACCTACTTGACGACCTAAAAGGATGTGCTCACGAGTTTGTGGCATAGGACCATCAGTTGCTGCTACTACTAAGATAGCACCGTCCATTTGCGCTGCACCAGTGATCATGTTTTTAACATAGTCAGCATGGCCTGGGCAGTCTACGTGTGCGTAGTGACGAGTTGGTGTATCGTATTCAACGTGTGAAGTATTGATGGTAATACCACGTGCTTTTTCTTCTGGTGCGTTATCGATTTGATCGAATGCACGAGCTTGTCCGCCGTATTTTTTAGCAAGAACAGACGTAATTGCAGCAGTTAAAGTTGTTTTACCATGGTCAACGTGGCCGATTGTACCAACGTTAACGTGGGGTTTTGTACGTTCAAATTTTTCTTTAGACATCTTAATGTTCCTTTATTAAATCACTTCCCTCATTTTGTAGGGAAGTGTTACTTTATTTATATAAATAATTATTTCGCTTTACGAGCTTCAATAATTGCTGTTACGATGTTTGAAGGTGCTTCGTTATACTTCAAGAACTCCATAGAGTAAGAAGCACGACCTTGTGTTTGTGAACGAAGGTCTGTCGCATAGCCAAACATTTCTGAAAGAGGTACTTGCGCACGAACAGTTTTACCTGTTGCAGTATCATCCATGCCTTCGATCATACCACGACGACGGTTTAAGTCACCGATAACGTCACCCATATAATCTTCAGGGGTTTCAACTTCTACTTTCATAATTGGTTCTAAAAGCACAGGTTTAGCTTTCATGAAGCCTTCTTTAAATGCCATTGATGCGGCAAGTTTAAAGGCAATTTCAGATGAGTCGACATCATGGTAAGAACCAAAATGTAAACGCACACCGAGATCCACAACTGGATAGCCAGCTAAAGGCCCTGATTTTAATTGCTCTTGGATACCTTTATCTACTGCAGGAATAAATTCACCCGGAATTACCCCACCTTTGATTTCGTTAACAAATTCGTAACCAGCACCACCCGCTTCTAATGGATACATGTCGATAACAACATGACCGTATTGACCACGACCACCAGATTGTTTTGCATGTTTTCCTTCGATGTCTTTAACTGTTGTACGAATTGTTTCACGGTAAGCAACTTGAGGTTTACCGACATTCGCTTCAACGTTAAATTCACGTTTCATACGGTCTACGATGATTTCAAGATGTAATTCACCCATACCAGCAATGATAGTTTGGTTTGATTCTTCATCAGTCCAGACACGGAATGATGGATCTTCTTTTGCCAAACGACCTAAAGCAATACCCATTTTTTCTTGGTCAGCTTTAGTTTTTGGTTCAACTGCAACCGAGATAACCGGCTCAGGGAATTCCATTCTTTCAAGAATAATTGGTGAATTTTCAGCACAAAGCGTATCACCAGTTGTGACATCTTTAAGACCGATTGCTGCTGCAATGTCACCCGCACGAACTTCTTTGATTTCTTCACGTTTGTTCGCATGCATCTGTACGATACGACCAAAGCGTTCTTTACGATCTTTAACTGAGTTAAGTACTGAGTCACCAGAGTTAACTACACCAGAGTAAACGCGGAAGAAGGTTAAGTTACCAACAAATGGGTCAGTTGCAATTTTAAATGCAAGTGCAGCAAATGGTTCATCATCACTTGAATGACGTTCTGCTGGTTCACCATTTTGTAATTCACCTTTAATCGCAGGAACATCGGTTGGTGCAGGTAAATACTCAATAACTGCGTCAAGCATGAACTGAACGCCTTTATTTTTAAATGCACTACCACATGTTACCAAGATGATTTCATTAGCAAGTACGCGTTCACGTAGTGCTTTTTTAACTTCTTCTTCAGTTAACTCATCACCACCTAGGTATTTTTCCATTAACTCTTCGTTAGCTTCTGCTGCAGCTTCGATTAAGTTTGCACGCCATTCTTCAACTTGCTCAACCATGTCAGCTGGTACATCTTCATAAGTAAAGGTTGTACCTTGGTCTGCATCATTCCAGTTAATTGCTTTACGTTTAAGTAAATCAACAACACCAGTAAAGCCTTCTTCAGCACCGATTGGTAATACTAATGGAACAGGCACTGCCGCTAAACGTGTTTTGATTTGCTCAACCACACGTAAGAAGTTAGCACCCATACGGTCCATTTTGTTTACAAATGCGATACGCGGAACTTTATATTTGTTTGCTTGGCGCCATACTGTTTCTGATTGAGGTTGAACACCACCAACCGCACAGTAAACCATTACTGCACCATCAAGAACACGCATAGAACGTTCTACTTCGATAGTGAAGTCAACGTGTCCCGGGGTGTCGATGATATTGATACGGTGTGGTTCAAATTGTTGTCCCATACCAGACCAGAATGCAGTTGTAGCCGCAGACGTGATAGTAATACCACGTTCTTGTTCTTGTTCCATCCAGTCCATGGTAGCTGCGCCATCATGAACCTCACCAATTTTGTGACTTACGCCAGTGTAAAACAAAATACGTTCAGTAGTTGTCGTTTTACCTGCGTCAATATGTGCACTGATACCGATATTACGGTAGCGTGCTATAGGGGTTGTACGAGCCATATTAATCCTCTATTTAGAATCGTTTGCTTAATAAAATATCATTTAGGTTGACTGACAGTAGATATGTGCTGTCAGTCTAATTTCAAGCCACTTAATACGAGTGGAAAGATTACCAACGATAGTGTGCAAACGCTCTATTAGCCTCAGCCATACGATGAACATCTTCGCGTTTTTTCACAGCAGTGCCTTTGTTTTCAAAAGCATCCATAAGTTCATTCGCAAGGCGTAGAGCCATTGATTTATCGCCACGTTTACGTGCAGCTTCTACAATCCAACGCATTGCAAGTGCATTACGACGAACAGGGCGCACTTCAACAGGAACTTGGTATGTAGAACCACCAACGCGACGAGACTTAACTTCTACAGTTGGTCTTACGTTATCTAGTGCAACTTCGAAAGCTGCTAAGTGGTCTTTTCCACTACGCTCAGCTAATTTATCAAGAGCTGAATATACGATTGATTCTGCGATAGATTTTTTACCATCTATCATTAAAATATTTACAAATTTCGCCAGCAAATCTGAACCGAATTTCGGATCAGGTAGAATTTTTCTTTGACCGACAACATGACGACGTGGCATTGGAATACTCCGTTTATATGTTATAAATTTTCAGGTTTACCCAAAACTCAAATGAGTTAAATGGAATTATATAGTTTGGCCTTACTTAACGGAGTTCCATTAAGCTTTAGGTCGTTTTACACCGTATTTAGAACGGCTTTGTTTGCGATCTTTAACACCTGCGCAGTCTAATGCACCACGAACAGTGTGATAACGAACACCAGGTAAATCTTTAACACGACCACCGCGGATTAAAATCACGCTATGTTCTTGCAAGTTATGACCTTCACCACCGATATAAGAAGTAACTTCAAAACCGTTGGTTAAACGTACACGGCATACTTTACGTAATGCTGAGTTAGGTTTTTTCGGTGTAGTCGTGTAAACACGAGTACAAACACCGCGTTTTTGCGGGCATGCTTCAAGTGCAGGAACGTTACTTTTAACTTCCTTAAGTGCTCTTGGTTTGCGTACCAGCTGATTAATTGTTGCCATTAATAAGCTCCTGATTAATTAAAATAAATTTAAAATTGCATTTTAGATACGTAATTAATAACTGTAGACCAAAACCTAAATATATAAGTTTTGGGTCGCAAGATTCTAGACCTCAACAAGGATAATGTCAAGTTTTTGCTCGCATTTAACTATCGAACATAGACTTTATTCATTGGTAAGAAAATGCCCAATAAATGAGTAATAAAAAGTTTCACTTTTTCAAGTTTACGCCAACTGAAAGGGGATATATTAGTTAAAGATTGAGGGGTTCCTCATCAATAGCATTGATGAGGAATGACGATTAATGATGATCGATAAAGATAAATTTAAGTGCAAATAGTACAGCAAAAATGATGACACAAAGATTGAGTTCTTTATATTTACCGGTAAAAGTTTTTAATACCACATAAGAGATAAAACCAAGTGCAACCCCTTCAGTAATGGCGAAAGCAAAAGGCATCATTAAGGCAGTAATAAAGGCAGGTGTTGCGTCAGTTAAATCAGACCAGTTAACTTTCACTAAACTTGATACCATTAATATTCCCACAAATATTAGTGCGCCAGATGTTGCATAAGTCGGAACTAAATGCGCTAAAGGTGATAAGAATGTCATCATTAAAAATAAAATCCCAACGACAACAGCAGTTAAACCGGTGCGACCACCTACGGAAATACCCGCTGAACTTTCGATGTAAGTGAGAACTGATGAAGTCCCAAAAAGCCCACCAAGTGAAGAGCTGAAACTATCAATTAATAATGCTTGACGCATTTTAGGAAAGCGTCCTTTTTCGTCTGAAATGCCAGCTTTGTCGGTCAAGGCTAAAATCGTACCTGATGAATCAAATAAGCTGACGATCATGACGGAAAATATCACGCCCATTATACCGATATTAAGCGAACCGGCTAAATCAACATGACCGACTACGCTTGAAACACTTGGTGGAATAGAGGCGACGCCTTCATAATGAATATTAGGATCCAGCCACAGAGCAAGCAATGTGACCACGAGAATAGAGATTAGAACCGCAGCATGGAAGTTGCGCGCAGCTAAAATAATAATAATGAAAAAACCCAGAGAACCTAATAAGACTTTAAGAGATAGAATATTGCCTAAGGTTAATAATGTTGATGGAGAACTAACCACAATCCCCATATTTTGAAAGCCCATAAATGCAATAAACAGTCCAATACCCGCACTGATACCAACACGTAAACATTGTGGAATATGTTCTATTAGCCAATGGCGAACTTTAAAAAGGGATAGTGCAAAAAAGATTAACGATCCCCAAAATATTGCGCCCATTCCCACTTGCCAAGAATAGCCCATTGCGCCACACATGCCATAGGCAAAAAATACATTGAGTCCCATAGCAGGCGCCAACGCTATCGGTAAATTAGCAAACATGCCCATTAAAATCGATGCAAAGGCTGTTACTAAACAGGTTAATACAAATACTGCTGAGGTGTCCATGCCTGTTGCCGACAAAATGGAAGGATTAACAAAGATGATATAGACCATAGTAAGAAATGTCGTACATCCTGCAATCACTTCAGTACCAATGGTGGTTTTTTTTGCTTTCAATTGAAATATTTTTTCGAATATTGAATTCATAAGTTAAGGCCTAGTTTAGGTTAATAATAATGAATATTTGTATAATGCCATGACCACATTTTTGCTTATCATTAGTCAAGCGTGATAATTGTGGTGATTTGCTTGCTTATACAGTACAAAATTCACTGCATTATTATTACTGGTTCTTTTAACAGGTCAAGCATTATTCTGCTCAGTCTTTATTAATAAATACCTGTATTAAAAACTGACTTTAATAGTAATTTTCATATAGTCATTAAGTTGCGATGATGAAATAATAAATCCTGATTAAATTAATCATAATTTATCTGCGTATTTTATAGCATCTTTAAATAGATAGTAGGATAGGTATTTCCCTGTTTTTGGTTAACTCATCTGTTTATAGCGTAATGGAGACAAATCTAATCACTTGTTATTGTTTTGTTTGAAGACGAAAATAATCCTTAAAACCAATTGTTCAACATCTAATGTTGGATTTTTAATGAGGATAAAGAATATTGAATGGTTTTTTAAGATATCGTAACTCATTAATAATGAGTTACGATTGAGTATGCCCTTGGTTCATTAAATTGAATCAAGTTTGTTCAAAGTAATTTTAACTTTTAAAATACGATGGCTTTCAATTTCAGCTATTTCAAATAGGTAATCACCAATTTGCATGGTCTCACCGACTTCAAGTAAATGCTGTGCCTTTTCCATCAATAATCCTGCAAGAGTATGGTATTCACGTTTATCATCAATTGGGATTGGGACAAATCGAACCAACTCTTCAACCGGAATATAGCCATTGGCAATCCACGTATTATCATCCAGACATTGAATATCATGTTTGGCATCAATTTCTTCCTCTTCGGTTGGAAAATCGCCAGCGATAGTTTCGATGATGTCGGTAACGGAAACCACGCCCTGCATGGAACCAAATTCATCAACCACAAAAGCAAAATGGGTTTTGGCTTTTTTAAATTGTTCTAACGCAACAAGTAACGATACCGTTTCGGGAAAGATTAGCGGTTGCTTAATTAAAGAATTAATATCGATTGGTTCTTTATTTTGCAAAACATCTTTTAACAGGTCGTTAACTTGAATAATACCTAAAGGTTCGTCAATCGACGCATTATCAGTTACGACTAATCGTGAATGAGGATTTTCAAAAATCTCTTTCAAAATTGTTTCACGGTCGTCATTGATATTAACCATATCAACATCTAACCTTGCTGTCATAATACTGCTGACCGATCGCTGTGCCAGTCCAAGGACGCGTTCAACCATGTTGAGTTCTTGATGGTTAAAGACAGATTCTTTTTTATTGTTATCTGACACGGTATCAATTGTGTGAGTATCCGGATCTTCTTCAACATCGCCTTTCAGTAGATGTAAGATCGCTTCAGCAGTCCGTTCTCGCAATGGTTTTTTATTCAATGCTTTGCGACGATTGAATATGGCCAACTGATTAAAAAACTCAATCATGATTGAAAAACCAATAGCGGCATATAAGTAGCCTTTTGGAATGGCAAAACCAAATCCTTCCGCAACTAAACTAAACCCAATCATTAATAAAAAGCTCAAGCAAAGAATAACAATGGTGGGATGCGAATTGACAAAATAGGCTAACGGTTTACTTGCGACCATCATAATGCAAATTGCCACACAAACGGCAATAATCATGACTGGAATATTTTCAACCATACCGACTGCCGTAATCACAGAATCGAGAGAAAACACGGCATCTAAAATAACGATTTGAACAACGACAGTCCAAAAGTGTGAGGTTTTTTTCGATTTTCCTTCTTCGTGAGCTGCACCTTCAAGACGTTCATTGAGCTCCATGGTGGCTTTAAACAGTAAAAATATGCCTCCCACTAACATAATGAGTTGGCGAGCATTGAAACTAATCCCAAACGCTGTGAATAGTGGTGTCGTGAGTGTAACTAGCCAGCCGGTGAACATTAATAAAATAATGCGAGTAATTAATGCAAAAGCAAGACCAGTGATGCGTGCTTTATCGCGTTGGTGTGGTGGAAGCTTCTCGGCAAGAATGGCAATAAAAACAATGTTATCAATACCAAGGACGATTTCAAGTACAATCAGGGTGGATAAACCAATCCAGATTGTAGGATCCATGATCCATTCCATATGTCAGGTGATTACCTCTAATAAACACAGCACATGCTGCGTTCTAATTTTCTATGTAATTGACTAAATAATCAATAAAATATTTATGAATTTTGCATAATTTGGCAAAAAGTTTTATTTTTATGGGTGTTTGAGTTTAAGGTTAACTTCGCCAAAATGTTGGTGTAAAAAGGACTAATAATGTAAATATCTCTAGTCGTCCAAATAGCATATCGACAACCATCACCCATCTTACCACATCACTGACATGCGCAAAATTATCACTGACACTACCAAGCCCCACACCTAAATTATTCAGTGAAGAGGCAACAATATAAAAAGAGTCGGTTGCATCAACGCCTGTTGCCATGATGATAAATAAACTAATTAGAAAAACTAAAGCATAAGCAGAAAAGAATCCCCAAACTGATTCGATAATTCGTTCAGGTACAACTCGATGATTTAATTTTAAGGTATAGATAGCGTTTGGATGAATTAATCGTTTGAGCTCACGCGAACCTTGCATAAATAAAAGTAGTACTCTGACCACTTTTAAGCCACCTCCTGTCGAACCGGCACAACCACCAATGAACGAGGCACAAAGTAGAAAAATAGGTAATGATGAAGGCCATGTATTAATATCATCTACAGAAAATCCTGCTGTCGATGATATGGACACGACTTGTAATATGATTTTATCAATACTAAGGCGATGAGGTTTATAGAAAAAGATAACCACTGCGCATATGGCGATCAGTATTAATAGAATGAAAATAAATGTTCTAAACTCTTGGTCTCGCCAGTAAACTTTTATTGAAAAACCGCTTAATGCGGCAAAATGGAGCGCAAAGTTACAGCCAGATAAGATTAAAAATAGGGTAACAATATAGTTGATTGCCGGGCTATTAAAGTAAGCCAAATTATCATCATGGGTGGAAAATCCCCCCATTGAAATCGTTGAAAAGCTGTGGGAGATAGCATCAAATACATTCATGCCTGCAAACCACAAGCAGATTGCGCATAGTGTGGTAAGTAGAATATAGATTGACCAAAGGGTTTTTGCTGTTTCGGCAATACGTGGGCGCATTTTACTGTCTTTTTGTGGGCCGGGAATTTCAGCACGATAAAGTTGCATCCCCCCAACACCCAATAACGGTAGGATAGCAACCGCTAACACGATTATCCCCATTCCGCCAAGCCACTGCAGTAATTGTCGATAAAACAGTAACGCTTTAGGTAAATGGTCTAACTTCACAATGGTGGTTGCCCCCGTTGTTGTTAAACCAGAAAATGATTCGAAAAATGCTGTCGTTAAGTTTAAATTAATGTGATTATCAAAAATGAATGGAAAAGCGCCAATAGTACCTAATACGACCCAAAAAAGTACCACAATAAAAAAGCCTTCACGGGTGTTAAGTTCGTGACGTTGGTGTCGATTTGGTAACCACAACAAGCCGCCTAAAATCAAGGCAGCAAAAAAAGAACGAAGAAATATCGCACCAGCGCCATCACGATAAATTAATGCGACTAAAGCAGGTAATAACATGAAAACAGATAATAATGTTATCAATAATCCTACAATTCGAATAATTGAACGCCAATGCATCATCGTTGTTGTCTCTATTTAAATCCGCGCGATACTTTTATGAGATCATAAGCAGCTTGAATCTCTTGAGCGCGTTTTTTGGCAGCTTCAAGCATCTCTTTAGGTAAGCCTTTTGACACTAACTTATCGGGATGATGCTCATTCATTAGTTTTCGATATGCTTTTTTTATTTCTGCAATTTCGGCTGATGATTCGATACCTAAAATTTTATATGCATTTTGCAGATCTGATTGTGCTGAACGACCTTGATAACCCTGATATTGTTGATATTGGTAATGCTGATCTTGGTATTGATTTTGGTGATGACCATTTTGACGAAAATGGTAGCTTCCCATCATCATTTTAATATACATGGTCATTTGTTGACGAGGAATATTAAATTCTTCTGCCACAATATACAATATTTGTGACTCTTTTTCATCTAAATGACCATCAACCAGTGCCGCTTGAATGAGTTGTTCACAAAAAATATTTAACACATTACGTCGAAAGCGGTATTGAATATATATCTCTTTTAAACGAGCTCGAAGAGGATAATCCGCAGCTTTACCTCGATTAAATGAGTCTTGCGCAAGTCGTCGACTGTTGCTATCAAGTTGTAGTCTATCCATAAAATGGCGTGCAAGATTGATGTCATCTTGTGTGACCACACCTTTTGCTTTACTGAGATGACCAAGTACTTCAAAAACAATGGTTAAATATAATGTTGGATTGGTTTGACTTCTTTGTTGGTTTAGCTTGTTACAAAAGGTTTGATAGAGCATTGGACCAACAAAAAATCCAAGTACATAACCCCATCCCGATTTTAATACAATGCTTAATACAAAGCCTGTAATAATCGCCCAAATAAAAGACATACTATTTGTTTACCTCAATTCGATCTATTTTTTGTAGCCCACGTGGTAAAGCGCTACCTTTACGAGCACGTTCTGCCCTAAATTTTTGTAAATCAACAGGATTTAGGGTAAGTTTGCGTTTGCCAACATATAAGGTGATGGATGTTTCCGGTGTAATTAAAATCATATAAGCAAGGCTGTCATCTGCATTGGATAATGAGATTATTTTGTTTCCTTTGCCTTTTGCCAATTCGGGTAGATCTTTTACAGGGAAAATAAGCATCCGTCCTGCTTGGGTAATGGATAAAAGTAAGCTTTCATCATTTGAAATTTCAATAGGCGTGAGTACTTTCGCATTATTCGGTAGATTAATTATGGCTTTACCGTTTCGGTTACGTGCGACTAAATCGCTAAATTGACATATAAATCCATACCCCGCACTTGAGGCAAGTAAAAATTTTTGATTGTCATTCGCTGACATCAAAACATGCTCAACACTTGCACCAGCAGGTAATGCTAATTTACCCGTAAGTGGTTCGCCTTGTCCTCGCGCTGAAGGTAATGTATTGGGTTCAATAGCATAGCTACGGCCTGTTGAGTCAATAAATACCACAGGTTGATTACTTTTTCCTTTTGCGGCCGCTTTAAAACTATCGCCAGCTTTGTAACTCAATCCCGTTGGATCAATATCATGACCTTTAGCCGCTCTTACCCAACCCATTTCAGATAAGACAATGGTCACCGGTTCTGACGGTATTAGTTCTTGTTCGGTAATGGCTTTTGCTTCACTGCGTTCAACAATTGGAGAACGGCGTTCATCCCCGTATTTATCAGCGTCTTGTTGAAGCTCTTTTTTAATTAAACTATTCAATTTTCTAGGCGAACCGAGTAATGCTTGCAGCTGATCACGCTCTTTAGCGAGATCACTTTGCTCACCTTTGATACGCATCTCTTCAAGTTTAGCTAAATGGCGAAGTTTTAACTCTAAAATCGCTTCAGATTGGATTTCAGTTAAATTAAACCGTTGCATTAACTCTGTTTTAGGATCGTCTTCATAGCGAATAATATTAATGACTTCATCGATATTTAAAAAGGCGATAAGTAAACCATCTAAAATATGAAGGCGTTTTAATACTTTGTCTAAACGATAGTTTAAACGTCTGGTTACCGTATTACGACGATATTCTAACCATTCAGTTAAAATCTCAACTAACCCTTTGACGGATGGGCGATTGTCTAGCCCAATCATATTCATATTGACCCGATAGCTTTTTTCCAGATCGGTTGTGGCAAATAGGTGATTCATGACCTGTTCTAAGTCAACACGATTAGAGCGAGGTACAATGACGAGTCGTGTTGGATTCTCATGATCAGATTCATCACGTAAATCTTCAATTAATGGTAATTTTTTGGCACGCATTTGCGAGGCAATTTGCTCTAAAATTTTCGCACCAGAAACTTGATGTGGCAGATCAGTGATAACGATATCACCTTCTTCTTTTTTCCATACAGCGCGCATACGAATGGAGCCACGTCCCGTCTTATAGATTTTTTCTATATCTTGTGGTGGGGTGATGATTTCTGCTTCAGTTGGAAAGTCAGGCCCTTGTATGTGAGCCATCACTTCGCTTAGCGTGGCTTTCGGATTATCTGCCAGCATAATCGCTGCATTGGCCACTTCACGAATATTATGGGGTGGGATATCGGTCGCCATCCCAACAGCAATACCTGTAGTACCATTTAATAGAATATTCGGTAATCTGGCCGGTAACATTTTTGGTTCTTGTAATGTACCGTCAAAATTAGGGGTGTAATCGACCGTACCTTGTCCTAATTCGCCTAATAGTAGTTCGGCATATTTAGATAGGCGTGATTCGGTATAACGCATTGCAGCAAAGGATTTTGGATCATCTGGCGCCCCCCAGTTACCTTGTCCGTCAACTAATGGATAGCGGTAAGAAAATGGTTGTGCCATCAGTACCATTGCTTCATAACAGGCGCTATCACCATGTGGATGATATTTACCTAAAACGTCACCGACAGTACGTGCTGATTTTTTAAATTTAGCCTGAGCGTTAAGCCCTAATTCTGACATGGCATAAACAATACGGCGTTGCACTGGTTTTAGACCGTCACCAATAAAAGGTAGTGCACGATCCATAATGACATACATAGAGTAGTTTAAATAAGCGCTTTCTGTAAAGGTACGTAGCGACTGAACTTCTACTCCGTCATGAGTTATCTCACTCATTATTGTTCCTCTAAATCATTCTTTATGTTAGACATCAAGTTGGACTTGGTCACCTTTTTCTTGCAACCATTCACGGCGATCTTCTGAACGTTTTTTAGCAAGTAACATATCCATTAACGCCATTGTTTCTTCTGAATTATCTAATGATAACTGTACTAAACGGCGAGTATTTGGGTCCATCGTTGTTTCACGCAGTTGCAGTGGATTCATTTCACCGAGACCTTTAAAACGTTGTACATTCGGTTTGCCTTTTTTCCGTTTAAGCTGATCTAAAATTCCTTCTTTCTCTTCTTCATCTAAGGCGTAATGGACTTCTTTACCAAGATCGATACGATATAATGGTGGCATAGCAACAAAAACATGTCCGTGTTCGACCATTGCACGAAAGTGACGAACAAATAGCGCACAAAGTAGGGTGGCAATATGTAAACCGTCAGAATCGGCATCGGCTAAAATACAGATTTTACCATATCGTAATTGGCTTAAATCATCACTATCAGGATCAATACCAATCGCGACCGAAATATCGTGGATTTCTTGAGAACCAAGGACTTCATCCGATGAGACTTCCCAAGTGTTTAGAATTTTACCTTTTAATGGCATTATCGCTTGATATTCCCGATCTCGAGCCTGTTTAGCTGAGCCACCTGCGGAATCGCCTTCCACTAAAAAAAGTTCAGTTCGGCTTAAGTCTTGTGATGAACAGTCCGCAAGCTTGCCCGGTAATGCCGGACCGCTAGTTAATTTTTTACGAATAACTTTTTTTGAAGCTCTTAATCGTCGTTGTGCACTGGAGATCACCATTTCAGCCAGTAATTCAGCGGTTTGTACATGCTGATTTAACCACAAGCTAAAGGCGTCTTTAACAATGGCAGATACAAATGCAGCACTTTGTCTGGATGATAAGCGCTCTTTGGTTTGTCCTGCAAATTGTGGCTCTTGCATTTTTACAGATAACACATAAGCACAGCGTTCCCAAATATCATCAGCCGTCAATTTTATGCCACGTGGTAACAAATTACGAAATTCACAAAATTCGCGCATTGCATCAAGCAGTCCTTGGCGTAAACCATTGACATGGGTACCACCTTGCACGGTAGGAATTAAGTTAACATAGCTTTCTGTTAATAGTTCGCCACCTTCCGGCATCCACAAGAGTGCCCATTCAACGGCTTCTGTATCACCGGTATGGCTGCCGGTAAATGGCTCTTCCGGTAGTAGTGAGTAACCACTGACGGATTCCATTAAGTAATCTTTTAAGCCATCTTGATAACACCAGCGTTGTTCGGTGTTATTAATTTTATCTTTAAAGATGATTTCAAGACCAGGACAAAGTACCGCTTTTGCTTTGAGTAGATGAGATAAACGGGGTACTGAAAATCTTGGTGAATCAAAATATTTTTCGTCTGGCCAAAAGTGAACTTTTGTGCCCGTGTTACGACGTCCACACGTACCAGTTACATGAAGATCTTCGACTTTTTCGCCATTTTCAAACGCAATTTGGTATACTTGACCATCTCGGTTAACGGTCACTTCTACCCGTTTAGATAGCGCATTAACAACTGAGATACCCACACCATGAAGTCCACCAGAGAATTGATAATTTTTATTAGAAAATTTACCGCCAGCGTGTAAACGGCAAAGTAATAATTCAATAGCCGGTACCCCCTCTTCGGGATGAATATCAACAGGCATACCTCGCCCATCATCAATAACTTCTAATGAATTATCTTCATAAAGCGTGACTTTAACTTGACGAGCGTGACCGGCTATTGCTTCATCGACACTATTATCGATAACCTCTTGCCCTAAATGATTTGGGCGAGCCGTGTCGGTATACATGCCTGGACGATGACGAACAGGATCGAGCCCTTTTAAGACTTCAATATCAACAGCGTTATAAGTAGATTGTGACATAGTTTTTCTATTTATTCGAATAAATGACCTTATTATACCAATCTTTCTTTAAGATGCATGAAATTAAATTTATAATGAAAAGCAAATTCAGTATTTTTACCAAGTATTTATTGAGAATAATTGTTATTACCTTAATTTATTGATAGTTAAAAGACGGTTTATGCCGTTTTCTATTTTATCAGCCCATCTAAAGTATTATGATAAATAAATCCCAAATAGACATAAGGGAACAAAATGAGCAAGTCAGATAATAAGATAACCCGACGAGATTTTTTACAAAAATCGTTAGCAATTGGGAGCGTTGCGGCATTAGCCAATACCATTCAATCCCCATTTGTGTACGCAGAACCTAACGTTAATGACAATGATAGTCTTGCCAGTTCGGATAATGAGGAAAAAATCGTCTATAGTGCTTGTTTAGTTAACTGTGGTAGTCGCTGTCCTCTAAAAGTCCATGTGAAGAATGATATTATTACTAAAATTTCTTCGGAAGACGGCATTAATGATCCTGTCTTTGGTCTGCATCAAATTCGTCCTTGCTTGCGAGGAAGAGCGGTACGTTGGCGAACTTACGATCCTGAGCGTTTAAAATATCCTATGGTGCGAGTGGGTAAGCGTGGTGAAGGTAAATTCAAACGTATTTCATGGAATGAAGCAATCGCTTTATTGGCAAATAAACTCAAGTATACCATTAATCAATATGGCAACGAGTCTATTTATTATCAATATGGTACAGGTACTACAGGTGCAAATATTTCTGGGCGTAGTGCTTGTAAGCGATTCTTGAGTACGATTGGTGGTTACCTTAATTATCATGGTGATTATTCAAGTGGTCAAATAACCGCTATTCAACCTTATATTTATGGCAATGCAAAAGAGTCGTTAATAGACCAAATTAAACACTCTGATCTAGTGGTAATGTTTGGACAAAATATTGCTGAAACCAGAATGTCGGGTGGAGGGCAGGTGACTGAGCTATTCAATGCATTATCACAAAGTAAAGCAAAGGTGATTATTATTGATCCAAGGCGTAGTGAAAGTGTTGTGGGTTACAATGCTGAGTGGATTCCAATTATTCCTGGAACGGATGCCGCTTTAGTTGCTGCAATCGGTTATGCTTTACTTGAAGAAGATAGAATTGATGATGCAATGCTCAATCAATATTGTGTGGGCTGGAATGCTGACTCATTACCCGATAGTGCACCGCCTTTTAGTGATTTTAAATCTTATATTCTTGGATTAGGTGATGACAGAACGCCTAAAACCCCTGAATGGGCAGCTAAAAAAACCGGTATTCCAGCTAAACAAATTCGTCAGCTTGCATTAGATATTGTCAATGCTAAAGCGGCATGGATTTCTCAAGGTTGGGGGGCTCAGCGTTGGCAAAATGGTGAGCATACTACCCGAGCGATTATGATACTGCCAATTATCACGGGTCAGTTTGGTAAACAAGGTACTAATATCGGAACTTGGGGCGGCAGCGTAACTTATCCGGTTCCTGGTCTGAATCTGTTAAATCCGATTAAAACCAGTATTCCATTTTTTTTATGGACAAAAGCGATTGAAGAACCGCAGAACATGACAGCTAAAAATGCTTATATACTGGGTAAAGATAAATTGGATGTTGGTATCAAGTTTATCTGGAGCTATGCCAGTAATGTAATTGGTAATCAGCATGCCGATCTCAATCGAACCCATCAGATTTTACAAGATGAATCAAAATGCGAATTTATCTTGGTTTGGGATACGCATATGACCGCTTCAGCAAGGTATGCCGATTTGTTATTACCTGATGTGTCGTCAGTGGAAAGTCATGATTTAATCAATAATTCCTATGCATCGGGCGCTTATCACTATGTGATTCGTATGCAACAAGCCATTAAGCCACTTTGGGAAAATCGTCCGGCTTATGATGTGCTAACCGAATTGTCTGAAAAAATGGGCGTTAAAGATAAATTTACGGAAGGACGAACACAAGAGGAGTGGATAGCGTATAGTTATGAAAGAATGCGCAAACAAAATCCTGATTTACCGTCTTTTGCCGAAACAGACGGTATGGGAGTTATTGATCGTAAATTAGCCGATAGTGATAATCACATTGCTTTAAAGGCATTTCGCGATGATCCCGTTAATCATCCGTTAAATACCCCATCGGGCAAGATTGAAATTTATTCTGAAGCCTTAGCGAAAATTGCGCGTGAATGGGAATTTGAGCAGGACGATAAACTTTATCCTATTCCAGCTTATTTACCTGCAATTGAAGGAAGTGAAGATAAGCTGAAACAAGAAAAATACCCATTACAGTTAATTGGATTTCATATTAAAGGACATTGCCACTCGTCTTATAGCAATCTCCCTCAATTGCGTGAGGCTGTTGCCAGTAGTCTGTGGATCAATCCCATTGATGCTCAGCAGAGACACATAAAGCATGGTCAATTAGTCGAAGTTTTTAACGATCGCGGTCGATTATATATACCTGCAAAAGTAACGCCACGTATATTACCCGGGGTGATTGCCATTCCACAAGGGTTATGGGCAAAAACCAATGCAGTGGGTATCGATATTGGGGGGTGTGTCAATCGATTAACTTCATTGCGTCCTTCGGTATTGGCAAAATCAAATTCACAACATACCAATTTGGTTGATATCAAACCAATATCCAGTATGTCTTCGGCATCATAAGTCACAGGGAGATGATGAAAATGCAATATGGATTCTTTATTGATTCTTCCAAATGTACCGGATGTAAAACCTGCCAAGTCAGCTGTAAAGACGAGAAAGATAATGCGCTTGGGGTGCATTTTCGACGAGTCTATGAATATGGTGGCGGCACATGGCAGCAAGTAGCTGGAATTTGGCAGAATGATACATTTACTTATTATTTGTCGATCGCCTGTAACCATTGTGATGAGCCGACTTGCGTACAAGGCTGCCCTACGGGGGCAATGCACAAACGCAAGCAAGATGGCTTAGTGGTTGTTAATCAAGATGTGTGTATCGGGTGTCGGTATTGTGAAATGCGTTGTCCTTATGGTGCACCACAGTATGATCATCAAAAGCGTGTCATGTCAAAATGCGATGGCTGTTATGAACGTGTCGCCGAAGGATTAAAGCCCGTGTGTGTCGAATCTTGTCCGCAACATGCTTTAGATTTTGACGAGATAGGCAAATTACGTGAACGTTATGGTAATGAACGTAATATTGCTCCTTTGCCTAATGCTGAGCTAACTAAACCCAATATTGTGATTAAACCCCATGCACAAGCTAAGAGTTCGGGTGATACATTGGGTAAAGTGCTCAATCCAGAGGAGGTTTAATATGCATGAATTACCACTCGTTTTTTTTACGGTATTGGGGCAATTATCTGCGGGAATGGTATTGCTGAGTAGCTCGTCTTGTTTCATCAATCATTCACAAGCTAAACAAGTTATTAGACAAAAAATTAATGGGTTAGCACTGCTTTTTATGGCTCTTGGTATGCTAATTGCCTCATTCCATTTGGGGCATCCCATGCGTGCCTTCAATGTGATTTTTGGTATCGGTCGTTCGCCAATGAGTAATGAAATTTTTACCTTTAGTGTATTGTTTGGAGTCACGTTTGTATCCTTGTTACTCAATTATTTTGCCCTTTATCCCAATAGTGAAAAACTTGATATGATTAAGCCGCTTTGTTTAAAGATAAATCGCATCCCTTATATAAATCAACTATTAGCGATCGTGTTAATGATACTAAGTTTAGTGTTTGTTTGGACGATTGTTTTAACGTATAGATTACCCACAGTGAAAACGTGGGATACTGTTTATACACCGATTCAAATGTATCTAACGGTGCTGGTATTAGGTGGTATTGCTAGTGCTAGGGTTGGGCTATATCGATTAGGAACTGGTGCTTTTATTATTGGCGTTTTATTAATTGTGCTGTCAAAGGTACCTTATTTTAATTTAATGACTTCAATCAGTCCGGCGCTTGCTAATGCGCAATTGAGTTGGATGATAATCGAGTGCATTTTATTAATTGTTGCGCTAATGTTGATTATTCTTAATTATTGGCGAACAAAACATATGACGATACTTTGTACTACAGCCTTTGCTTGTACTTTTTTGGGTGAGGTTTGTGGACGTATTGCCTTTTATAATTTATGGACAATACCGCTATAATCATTGAAGCTAATTACTCATAGCAAATTAAGTCATTTTATAATGAATAAGAGAGATAAGATTGGATAATCTAACTACCGCCACCTTAGCAAAAATCATTGGGGCATTTTTTTACTATTCTCCTCGAAGTGAAACCGTCAAACCGTTGGTTGAGGTTTTACTCCATATCGATCAGCTGGCTAATTGGCAAAATCCCAAATTAATTTGTCAGCAATGTCAAAGATTGGCGGCAGAATTATCCCATCAAGATCTTGATTATCAATTTTCACTGTTATTTGAAGGACAAGGTGAAATGCTTGCCCCACCTTGGGGATCGGTCTATTTGGATCAAGAAAAGTTATTAATGGGGGAATCACAAGAACGTTATCGTGAATTTTTACAGCAACAGGGGTTAATGCTGTCTACTGGTATGAATGAGCCTGAAGATCAGTTTGGATTAATGTTAATGGCATTTGCATTACTGCTGGAAAAAAATCAGCCACAAACAGCAAAACAATTATTAAATGAACATTTATTTACGTGGTCTACTTACTATTTAAACCAATTAAAACATAATCAAATTAGTCCGTTTTATGCTGCTCTTGCCGTTATTGCAGAACAATATTTAGAGATGCTTCAATGAGCCTGCTTGTTAATTGTAGCAATTAATTTGACTCAATTATTGAGAGCGTTACAGTTTTTGAAGGAAAAGGTATAATTTACCCATTGTTATATAAGATAGAAATCAGATATGTTAGCTTATTTACAACTTATGCGGTTAGATAAACCAATTGGAATCTTGCTATTGCTTTGGCCAACTATAACGGCAATTTGGCTTGCAAATCCTCATCCACCAGTTGAACTTGTTGTTATCTTTGTACTGGGTGTTGTTGTGATGCGAGCGGCAGGGTGTGTGGTAAATGATTATGCTGATCGCCATTTTGATGCGCATGTGGAGCGAACCCAACACCGTCCGTTAGCGCAAGGCGTATTAACCGCAAAGAATGCTTTATGGACATTATTGATATTGTTGTTAATGGCTGCTTGTTTATTATTCTTTTTAAATACTTTGTCGTGGATGATTGCTGGCTGTGCATTGTTAACTGCAATGATTTACCCGTTTATGAAGCGTTATACCTACTTTCCGCAAATAGTATTAGGGATTGCATTTAGTTGGAGCATTCCAATGGTCTATGCGGCCACAATTGAACAGTTCCCGTTAACCTGTTGGTTATTGTGTTTGGCAAATATTTGTTGGACAGTTGCTTATGATACGGAATATGCCATGGTTGATCGCAATGATGATATCAAAATTGGCATTAAATCAACGGCTGTTTTGTTTGGGCACTATGATAAATTGATAATTGGCATTTTACAGATAATAACGGTGATTTGCTTGATAATTATTGGTCTTAGTAATCATTTGTCTTTTATTTATTATAGTGGAATATCGATCATGTCGTTACTGTTTCTTTATCAACAATGGTTGATAAACGATCGTGATAGAACTCGATGCTTCAAAGCTTTTCAAAATAATAATTATGTCGGTTTAGTGATGTTTTTAAGTGTTGTTATTGTTTAATGATTATTAGAAACAGTAATACCAAAAGTTGAAAATTCTTAAGAATAAAACAAAAAGGGATTTTTATCTTATTTGTCTAAAAATTCCCTTTTTAACAAAATAACAGCTCATTTTGTTGAAGTTAAATCCCGTTTATTCCTGTTCAGCTAAAGTGGCTTGCACAATTCGCAGTGCATCAAAGGTTTCTTTTACATCATGAACTCGAATAATCTGTGCACCTTTCATCGCTGCAATTACTGCACAAGAAACACTACCTAACATACGTTCTTTAGGCGGAACATTTAATACTTGTCCAATCATGGATTTTCGAGACATACCAACTAATAGCGGTAAATGAAAGTGATGAAATTTTTCAAGTGTTGCTAGTAATCGATAATTGTGTGCTAATGTTTTACCAAAGCCAAAACCCGGATCAAGAATAATTTTTTCTCGCTCAATCCCTGCATTGATGCAACGATTGATATGTTGGGCAAAAAATTGATCGACTTCTTGATAGATGTCTTGCTGATAATGTGGCGCATTTTGCATAGTTTGAGGATCGCCTTGCATATGCATAATGCAAACTGGTAATCCTGTTTGGGCTGCGGCTTCGACTGCACCAGACTCTGTTAATGCTCGTATATCATTAATTAAGTGGGCTCCTGCTTTTGCTGACTCTGTCATAACTTGAGGTTTAGAGGTATCAACAGAAATCCAAACATCAAAATAGCGAGCCACTTTTTCAACTAAAGGCACCACTCTATCTAGCTCTTCTTCAACTGATACAATGGCTGCACCAGGGCGTGTTGATTCACCGCCTATATCAATAAATGTTGCGCCTGCTTGTATCATATTATCAACTCGACGCATGGCATCATCAAGATTGTTATAATTACCGCCATCAGAAAACGAATCCGGCGTCATGTTTACGATACCCATTACTTGAGGAAAAGAGAGATCCATAATTTGATTGTTGAAACGAATTTCCATGATTATGCCTTATTTAAGTCATCTGCTACTCAATTTTGCTATCGTTAAACTTAGTTATAAGCTAAATAATAGCAAAATCATTTAAGCTTGTTACCTGTTTTTATTTTAGATTTTTCTGAGTTATCCGATAAAAAACGCGCCGTAGCGCGTTATAAAAATTAAAACAGATTAATTATCAGATTCAGGTGGTGTATCACGACCTTCATTCGGAACTTCTTGTGCTGCTTTTTCATCACTGGCTGTCCAACCCTCTGGTGGCGTGACTGGCTGGCGATTCATCAGTTCATCAATCTGTTTTTTATCAATTGTTTCATACTTGAGTAAAGCATCTTTCATTGCATGAAGAATATCAATATTTTCAGTTAGTGTTGTTTTAGCTCGTTGATAGTTTCGTTGAAGGATTGCATCAACTTCTTCATCAATAATTTTAGCTGTACCATCAGATATTTTCTTCATGACTCCATAAGAAGACTCTTCATATTCAAACAATGCAGGTGGTAAACGATCTGAGAAGCCCCATTGTGTCACCATTGCTCTGGCTACATTTGAAGCGTATCGTATATCACTTGAAGCACCAGAGGTAATTTTATCTTCGCCATAAATTAAGCCTTCGGCAATTCGTCCTGCATAAGCTGTTGAAATTTTTGATTCTAACTGAGTACGAGTTTGACTAATTTGATCACCTTCCGGTAAGAAGAAGGCGACACCTAACGCCCCTCCTCGAGGAATAATCGTGACTTTATGGAGCGGATCATGATCTGGCATTAAATAACCCACAATTGCGTGTCCCGCTTCATGATAAGCCGTATTGGTTAATTGCTCTTTTGTCATGGATAATGAACGACGTTGAGTACCCATATCGATTTTATCTTTGGCTTCTTCAAACTCATCCATCGTGACTAAACGTTTATTACGGCGAGCGGCAAATAGTGCTGCTTCGTTAACTAAATTAGCTAATTGAGCACCCGAATAATTTGGTGTTCCGCGGGCTAATACTGCTAGATTAACATCAGACCCTAAAGGCACTTTACGTACATGTACTGCCAGAATTTGCTCACGACTTTTTAAGTCAGGTAAATCAATTTGAACTTGACGGTCAAAACGACCAGGACGAAGTAATGCAGGATCGAGAATATCAGCACGGTTTGTTGCTGCAATCATAATAATGCCACTGTTAGCTTCAAAACCATCCATTTCAACTAACATTTGGTTTAGGGTTTGTTCGCGTTCGTCATGACCGCCCATTGAACCCGCTCCACGTTTGCGACCAACAGCATCAATTTCATCAATAAAGATAATACAAGGTGAATGTTTACGGGCTTGTTCAAAGAGATCACGTACACGTGATGCGCCAACACCAACAAACATTTCAACAAAGTCGGAACCTGAAATACTAAAGAAAGGCACATTGGCTTCACCGGCAATGGCTCTAGCTAATAATGTTTTACCGGTACCCGGTGGTCCAACCATCAAAATACCTTTTGGTATACGTCCACCTAATTTTTGGTATTTCCCCGGATCACGTAAAAAATCGACTACTTCTGTTACTTCTTGCTTGGCTTCTTCACTGCCTGCGACATCGGTAAATTTGGTTTTTACTTGATCTGGCGCTAACATCCGAGCTTTACTTTTACCCACCGACATTGGTCCGCCTTTACCACCGCCTTGCATTTGACGCATGACAAAGATCCAAAATCCGATTAATAAAATAATGGGGAACCAAGAGATTAAAATACTTGCTAACAAACTTGGTTTTTCATCTGGACTACCATAAACGGCAACTTTATTTAAAACTAAGTCATCCATTAATTTTTCATCAAAATAAGGGATGTAAGTTACATAGTTACGATTATCTTTTGTCGTGGCAATAATTTCGCGTCCATTAATATGCACTTCTTGGATTTTACCACTGGTGATATCGGAATTAAATTGAGTATAATTGATTTGAGGACCGCTATTTGATATTGAGCTGAATTGATTAAATACAGCTATCAATACTACGGCAATAATTCCCCAGATCAGTAAATTCTTTACCATGTCGTTCAAAAGAAAAACCTCTCATAAAAATTAACAGTTACGACTAAAATTAGGAAGTAATGGTACTACAAAATTGTGCTACTGGCTACTTCATACCCATTGCAACGATATAAACTTCTCTCGATCGCGATCTGGATGCTTCAGGTTTGCGAATTTTGACAGTTTTAAACATCGATCTAACTTGTTTTAAATAATCTTCAAATCCCTCACCTTGAAATACTTTGACAATAAAATTGCCATTTGGGGCAAGGACATCTCGACACATATCTAAAGCAAGTTCAACTAAATACATTGCTCTTGGAATATCAACAGCAGGTTGACCACTCATGTTAGGAGCCATATCTGACATGACGACTTGTACTTTTTCTTTACCAACACGGTCAAGTAATGCTTTAAGCACGGTTTCGTCTCGGAAATCACCTTGTAGAAAATCAACACCGACAATCGGATCCATCGGTAATAAATCGCAAGCGATAATTCGTCCTTTGCTACCAATAACAGACGCCACATATTGTGACCATCCACCAGGCGCTGCGCCTAGATCAACAACGGTTATGCCGGGTTTAAATAATTTGTCACTTTTTTGAATTTCTTCTAATTTGAACCATGCTCGCGATCGTAAACCTTTTTTTTGTGCTTGTTGCACAAAGCGATCATTAAAATGTTCATTAAGCCAACGAGTCGAGCTTGCTGAGCGTTTTTTGTTACTCACAGGGAATAAATCCTTATAGTAAAGAGTTCACTTCAATTGATTACAAATATATATAAGGGTAGAATAACAAAATTGCAACTTAATGTGATAAAAAAATAATGAATTTATCAAATAAACAAAAACAGTATTTAAAAGGTGAAGCTCATCATTTAAAACCGATTGTCATGATCGGCGCTAATGGGTTTACTGAAGGTGTGCTTGCAGAGATTGAAAATGCGTTAAACTTTCATGAGTTAATTAAGATCAAGGTATCTGCTGAAGATAGAGAGACAAAAAAACTTATTTGTGAGGCTATCATACGTGAAACGCATGCCCTTGCAGTACAACAAGTTGGTTCTATTTTTACCATTTTTAGACCAAGTGAAGAGAAAAAAATCACTTTACCTAAATAATACGATTAATAAACAGGGTATTCGCCCTGTTTATCATTATCAAATGACCAAGTAGAATTCACCTTTTAAATATATTCTACTTTAACAATATCAAACTCTACATCGCCACCAGGTGTTTTGATTTGTACTGTGTCGCCATCTTCTTTACCAATTAATCCTCTGGCAATAGGGGAATTAACCGAAATGAGATTTTGTCGATAGTCAGCTTCATCATCACCTACAATTCGATAAGTGGTTTCTTCATCAGTATCCACATTGATAACAGTGACGGTGGCACCAAAAATAATTCTGCCAGTGTTTTTGACTTTTGTAATATCTATAATTTGTGCTTGTGATAACTTTCCTTCAATTTCTTGAATACGTCCTTCACAAAAACCTTGTTGTTCTCTTGCTGCATGATACTCTGCATTTTCTTTTAAATCACCGTGTGCTCTCGCTTCGGCTATCGCTGCTGTAATTTGAGGTCTTTTAACATTTTTCAGCTCTTCAAGTTCAGCACGTAATAATTCAGCTCCCTTTACTGTCATTGGGATTTGTTTCATTTGTGTGTCTCCCGCTTTATTTAAATTAAATAAAAACAATCCCTCATCTTACTTTAAATAAAGGAAGAGTGATCGATTCCATTTGGTATTTCAAAGATATGATTGTGTATTTCTATATATTAACTGTAAAACTGACTTAACGACAAATCATTTATACTAAAATAAGATGCTATTTCATTTAAAATCGTTTATCGTAATGTCATTGTGAACGGCTTATTATAACAATTTTATTCATTTATGCGACGGATACGATTCTACTTACTTACTCTTTTAGCAATTGCTTGGTTGTTAGTGTTACTCTCTTATTTTGTAGTACAGACGGCGTTTGGGGCAAAATTTGTAAGTGAGCAATTATCAAAATTAAGTCCCTATACTATCTCAATTGGGCATGTTCACCATTCTTTTTCAAATGTTTATGAAGTTGTCTTGGATGATGTTGTCATCAGCGATGGTCAGCAACAGATAGCTAATATTCCTAAAATGGTTATAGGGTTAGATAAACATGAACTGTGGCAATTCAATCATTTTAGCTATGTTACTGTGATTGATGGAATATTGGTTGATAGCAAAATTAAACATTATGATTTTTCGACTGATACGTTAAAATTCATTAATTCTACCATTACTGTTTCAATAAATAATAATGAAGATAAAATTCTATTTAAACAGGTAAATGGCGGAATTAAATCTTATTCTTCATCAAGTTTAAATAATGCCCAGTTTGATTTCACTTCTAACGAAGTATTGATCAATGAGGTTGCTATAAAATCAGTAATCGTTCAAGGATTTCACCGTGATAATATTACCTACTTAACCAATTTAGGTGGGAATATTGAAAATGGATTTTTTGTAAGTAAGTTAAAGATATTAGCTGATAAAAGTTGGGATATTGAACAACTTAAATTAAGCAATATTCATCTACAATCTCAAACAGACGATTTTTGGGAAAAGTATATTTCCTATTTACCGAAATTCTCTTTACGACAATTGTCGATATTTGAAAGTAGTATACAGCTACCCTCTTTTCTCGTTGAAAAAGGGAATCTTGAAGTCAAAAATATTCGTTTTGATAATGGATGGTATTTTGATGAAAGCTCTCTTGTTTTCAATGCCGATAACGTTGTATGGTTCGAAAATCTATTTTCCTCAGTATTACTTCAACTCAATCTTAATGATAATAATATTGAAATTGAAAAAGCGATAGCCACTTGGAATAAAGGTAATGTAAATCTTACAGGTAGCTGGCATGATAATACTTTACAGTTAGAACAAGTCACGATAGCTAGTGTCATTTATCAATTACCTCAACATTTAGAGCAATTAGTATTACCAACACAATTTAGTCGAATTGAAATTACTCAATTATCGATTTTACCAAGTCTATTAATTAATGTTGATGCTAACTATCCATTTGCTTTTACTAATTTTGAAGCACTGGGCTCAGATATTGTTATAGTCAAAGATAAATATTTAGGATTTGATGCCGGAAACCTATTTTTCAAAGCTGAAAGAGGATCTATTAATGGAATTGAGATTAATTATCCAGATTTGACCTTAAAATATGATTCACAACAGCATGCATTATTAAACTTTAGTAGTTTAATTAACAAGGGTGTTGTTGAAATAAAAGCAAAGCTTAATGCTAATCAAACAGAATTTACCTCTTTTCAATTAGGTGCTGCTAATATCCCAAGTTCTTTATTAAAAGATTGGAAATTAGTTAATTACGATCCTGAGTCAACTAATTATACCGCTAATTTAGTTGGTAAAATTGCACCATTTAGTTTAGCTGGCACAATACAAGTCAATGCGATCAATCATTTTCTTCAATCAGACAATTGATATTGGTTTAGTTAGCCTTATATATTATTAAAATGCTAAAACTCCTGTTCGTGTTTAAATGACGTTTTTGATTAATTAATATGAGAGTGAAATGGATCAAATCAGACTAGATAAATGGTTGTGGGCTGCCCGATTTTATAAAACGCGTTCCCTTGCTCGTGAAATGGTTGAGGGGGGAAAAGTTCACTATAATGGTCAACGAACTAAACCGAGTAAATTGGTGGAAGTCGGTGCAATTTTGACTCTTCGTCAAGGTTCAGATCAAAAAACAATTAAAATTTTGGCGATTAATGGACAACGGAGATCAGCGCAAGAAGCTCAATTACTTTATCAAGAAACACAAGAGAGCATTGATAAACGCGAAAAAATTGCTGAAGCACGCAAGCTTAATGCATTAACCATGCCACATCCTGATAGAAAGCCGGATAAAAAAGAGCGGCGTAACTTAATAAAATTTAAATATGATAGACAACAAGGCGACAATAATTGATATGGATACTTTAAATCGATTTATCTTTGATAATCACCCTGTTCGTGGTGAAATAACTCGTTTAGAACAAACTTACCAAGCAATTTTAGATAACCATAATTATCCTATAGCAGTACAAAATTTATTGGGTGAATTACTGGTTGCGACGAGTTTATTAACCGCAACCTTAAAATTTGAAGGCGATATTGCGGTTCAATTACAAGGTGATGGTCCTCTGCGTTTAGCGGTTGTTAATGGCAATCATCTTCTACAATTACGTGGGGTTGCTCGAGTTAATGGAGATATTGCTGATAATGCGTCATTGAAAGATATGGTGGGTAATGGCTATATTGTAATTACCATTACGCCCAAAAATGGAGAACGCTATCAAGGTATTGTCGGACTTGAAAAAGAGACGCTAATAGGATGTATTGAAAATTACTTCATGCAGTCTGAACAGTTGCCAACTAGATTATTCGTTAAAACAGGTGTTTACAATAATAAACCAATGGCTGCCGGCATATTATTGCAAGTGTTACCAGCTAATGAAAATACTGAAGAGTCTTTTGATCATCTATGCGCTTTAACCGAAACAATCACGAACGATGAATTATTTAAACTCACCAGTGATGAAATTTTATATCGCCTTTATAATCAAGAACAAGTTCGATTGTTTGAAACTGAGAATGTTACATTTAAATGTGGTTGTTCTCGGCAACGTTTTGAGGATAGTTTAGCAACAATACCGCAAAATGAAATTGATGAAATCCTCAAAGAGGATGGTGGAAAGATTGATATTCTTTGTGATTATTGTGGTAAACATTATATATTTGATGAGATAGATATCACTGAAATGCGAAGCAAACACAAAACAAATATCCATTGATTTTTAGGCATAAAAATACCACTAAGATTATTAACTAATTTTAGTGGCAAAGTGAAATATAGGGAATTAAACCCGTACATAATGTATCAGAATCGTATAAATACACCAACCTTTTTTATTAATTTTTTGCCATAATTTTGTTAAGAAAATTTACAAAGCTATTTTATCCTATTGGAAAAAGAAAATTATTTACTTTTCAGTTAAGTAAATTTTTTTAGATAACCTCGATATCGCCGACTATTGCGCATTCATTTTTGATTTTCCATTTTATGTTAAAATGGTATAGCGTTAATCCATATGTTTGTTCAGCGATGTTATTTTGTTTATAAGCAGGTCTAGGATCTTGTGAAATGACTTGAGCAATTAAATCTGCTAACTCTGGATAATTCTGTTTTTGCGATGTTAAAAAAAGTTGAGCTTCATCTGAAAACACGACGTGTAATTTTTTTTCTGGAGACGTTTGTGCATAGCCAGCAGTGGCATCTGGATAACTATCACAATAAGGTAGATAGGGTTTTATATCGATTATAGGTGTGCCATCAACTAAATCTAAACTTCCTAATTTTAAAATAACTTGTTTATTTTTAATGACTATGTCTTTTAATTCTACTGCTGAAAGCCCGATATGATTGGGTCTAAATGGGGAACGAGTTGCAAATACGCCTAACGTTTTATTTCCACCTAAACGAGGAGGACGAACGGTTAAGCGCCACTTGTTCTGATCTATATGGTGGAATTGAAATAGCAACCATAAATGTGAAAACTGTTCTAATCCTTTAACACTATTAGGATCGTTATAAGGTGCCAATAAATGAAGTTCTCCATGTCCAGCAGGAACTAAATTCGGTTGTCTGGGTACAGCAAATTTTTCGCTATAAGGGGAATGTATAATACCAATGGGGTCTATATGCCAGGTCATGATCTTAATTATGCTTTGCTGAATTAATGTATGGTCTGCAGTATATCACTCAATAACTCTATTTATTTTGTCTTTTATTGTTTCCGCCGATCTTAAATCGGCGGAATTTTGATTTATTAATGTTTTTGGTAAGTTATTACCAACCACGAATAGCACCACCATTAAAAATTTGATCTGCCTTTTGCGCTACAGCATCAGTTTGGTAAGCTTTCACAAAATTTTTGATATTCTCGTTATCTTTATCAGCTTCACGGGCAACGATAATATTAACGTAAGGGGATTCTTTATCTTCAACAAAAATGCCATCTTTACTTGGCGTTAAATTTGCTTGTCCGGCAAATGCATTATTGATAATAGCAAGGTCAACTTGTGCATCGTCTAAAGAGCGTGGCAACATAGGTGCTTCAAGCTCAACAATTTTATAATTATTAGGATTACTGGTGATATCTAAAACTGTCGGTAATAAACCTTTTGATTTATCAACGGTAATTAATCCTTCATGTTGTAATAACAGTAGTGCACGACCTAAATTAGTTGGATCATTTGGAATCGCAATGGTTGAGTTAGCTGGAATAAAGAAAGTTTCGCCACGCGGAGATGTCACTTTCACGCCTTCACCCGTTGGCGTAGCATTGTCGATTGGTTTAAGCTTATGAGAATAACTTGCAATTGGGTAAACAAATGAATTACCGACAACAGCTAATTTGTAACCACGCTCTTTCATTTGCTCATCTAAATAAGGTTTATGTTGGAAGGCATTAACGTCAATTAATCCATCATTTAATGCTTGATTAGGGGTGACATAATCATTGAAAATAACCAACTCAACATCTAAATGATAAAGATCCTTAGCTTGTTGTTTTACCACTTCGGCTACTTCTTGTTCGGGCCCTGAAATAACACCGACTTTAAGTGTAGTCATATTATCTGATTGATTTAAATTGTTATTTTCCGATACTGTTTGTTTACTATTATCACAACCCGTTAAAAAAAAGGCACTTACTAAGGTGGTAATTAATGCTAGCTGTTTAATTGACATAAGTTTCTCCAAATTTAATGATGAGTTACGCGTTTTACAATGGCATTTCCTATAAACTGAATAATAAATACAATAATGATTAAGATAACTAAAACTGTATTCATTATAGCAGGCTTGTATCCATTGTAACCATATTGAATTGCCAATTGACCAAGACCACCTGCACCAACAGCGCCTGCCATGGCAATATAACCCGTTAGCGTAATTAAAGTAATTGTCATACTATTAACAATGACCGGTAAGGATTCAGGTAATAAGACTTTATAAATGATTTGAAAGGGCGTTGCGCCCATTGAGCGAGCTGCTTCAATCAAACCTTTTGGAACATCTAATAATGCATTTTCAATCATGCGAGCGATTAATGGCGAAACACCTATACTTAGTGGCACAACAGCAGCTTGTTTACCAATAAACGTTCCCATTAAGAAAGTTGTAAAAGGAATAATCCAAACAATCAATATAATAAAAGGTATTGAACGAAATATATTCGTTATAAATGAAATAACACTATTAGCGATATAACAATCTAAAATTTGTCTTTTACGAGTGGTATAAAGTAGTATACCAATCGGTAATCCAATAACGGTTCCCCAAAATCCAGATAAGATAACCATATAAAGTGTTTCATCAGTTGCTTGTGCCATTTTAAATAACATGGCTTCATTAAAACCATTAAAAGAAGAGCAAAAAGCGACAAAATCACCCCAAAAATTGTAGTGTGCTAAATATCGAAATAAGGTTTCGAAAGGTTTAAAAGAAGGAATAAAACTAAACATAACCAAGCACCTCTATGTTGGTGTTATTTTTTTCTAAAAATTCAATTGCGGATTCAATACTTTTCGTCTCTCCCTTCATTTCCGCTAGCATTAAACCAAATTTAACGCCACCGGCGTAATCCATCTGAGCGCTAATAATATTGCTTTCGATATTGAATTGTTGAGCAATTTGCGATAACAGCGGTAAATCAACCGAAACACCTGAAAACTCTAGGCGTACTAGGGGATTAAGTCCTTCTCTATACTTTTTTGATAGCTTAGTTAAATAGTCATCAGGAATGTTTAAATGTAAAGTGGATTGAATAAATTGACGGGCAATATCGGTTTTAGCATGGGAAAACATTTCACCTACTGATGATTGTTCAATTAGCTCTCCATTGCTAATAACGGCAACTTGATCGCAAATCTGTTTAACGACATCCATTTCATGGGTAATTAATAAGATTGTTAATTCAAGTTTCTGGTTGATTTCTTTTAATAAAGTTAAAATCGAACGCGTTGTTTCTGGATCAAGGGCACTGGTAGCTTCATCACACAATAATACTTTTGGGTCACTTGCCAAGGCTCGTGCAATAGCAACACGTTGCTTTTGTCCACCAGATAAATTGGCTGGATAGACATTTGCTTTTTCAGTCAAACCAACTAACGCGATTAGTTCATCGACTTTTTGCTTAATCTTAGCTTTGGGTGTCCGATTAAGTTCAAGAGGAAAAGCAATATTATCAAATACGGTACGTGATGAGAGAAGATTAAAATGTTGAAAAATCATGCTGATTTTTCGACGAACAGGAATTAATTGTCGATTAGATAAATTGGTTATCTCTTGATTATCTAAAAAAATTTTACCACTTGTTGGCTTTTCTAACAGATTGACACAGCGAATCAATGTACTTTTTCCAGCGCCTGATTTACCGATAACCCCATAAATTTTACCTTTGGGTACATTAATAGTAATATCCTTTAATGCGTGGATTAACGTATTATTATGTTCAAAAGTTTTCGAAATATGTTGTAATTGTATCATAATATATAAAAGCAAAATGCGAATAGTTGAATATTAAGACGTCTAGACATCTAAGTCAATCAATAATATATTATGCAAATTAGGATAAATACCTAAATAAAAGGAAAATGAGTAAATATGAAGCCTGCTATTTTTTTAGATCGTGATGGTACAATAAACATCGATTATAACTATGTGCACACAATTGATAAATTCCACTTTATTGACGGAGTTATTGAGGCAATGCAAGAGCTCAAAAAAATGGGTTTCTTATTAGTTATTACCACCAATCAGTCTGGAATTGCCAGAAACAAATTTTCTGAAGAGCAATTTCATACTTTAACTGAATGGATGGATTGGTCGTTACAAGACAGAGGTGTTGACTTAGATGGTATCTATTATTGTCCGCATGATCCACTAGTCGATCATTGTGAATGCCGAAAACCAAGTCCCGGTATGATTCAAACCGCAGCGAAAGAGTTAGGCATTGATATTGCTAATTCCTATATGGTGGGCGATAAACTTTCAGATCTATTATCAGGTAAAAGGGCTGGGGTTAAAAAAACCGTTTTAGTGAAAACGGGCGACCCAATCACTGAAGAAGTCGTTGCTCAAGCCGATTGGGTAATCGATAGTTTGGCGGATTTACCTAATAAAATAAAAGCAGAATCATAACGTTCTAAAACAATACTATTCTATTACGGTGTTTAAAATAAACGCCGTATAATTCTCATGACAAGTGGTGCTAATATTAATCCTAAAAATAGTGCATCAATAAAGTTCACCACATTTTGACCAAAAGTATGGATAGTATTGGCGAAAAAAAGAGAGAAACCACTTATAACGATCATCATCAGCAAACCCCAATATAGAAAACTAACCGTATTCCTTTTATCAGTCATGATCGGTAATCTAAGAATAAAGAGGCATATTAAACTCATTCCGACCAAAGTACTGCCATGCTGTAGTAATTGGTAGATAGGAATATCAATATTTTTTAGGGAAATTGTCTGTTGTAAAAAAGGAATGTGTTTTACTACAAAACCCGTTAAGTGAGTAAAACTGTCCCAACAAATATGAGACGTAATGCCTATTACGGCTGATGTCAAAACAATAAACCAATGATGTAAGCAATACTGATTCCAATTAAAAGTAAGATAATGAGCAAATCGTTTATAAAAGAAATGAGGCAAATTTTTGATTAGTTCATTACGAATAATGGAATGAAAGATAAAAGCAACCATTAATGTTATTGGCAGATCAAAATAAACAATACCAAATAAAGTATGGCTCATATCACTTTTTATTTTCATTCTAAGAAAATATTCAAAGTCAGGGGACATGCTACCTATAATTAAGGCTGTCATGGAAAAAAATTGAGGCTTTTTATTAAAAGGTAAAACAATTGCTGGGTGTGCGAAAGTAAAAGGCATATGAAAAATCCATCTTAAAAAATTAGCCTAAAGCAAACATATCATAACTGACATAATAAATAATAATAAAGAAAGTTTGTAAAATTTGTATAGGATCAGTTTGTTTTCAATACGGCATGGGTAAAAAAAACACAAACAGAAATAAAATTGCAATAAACGCTTGCATGATTTTTTTAAGGCTCTATAATGCGCATCCACTGACACGGCGTCAGCGAAAGCAGGCGGAACAAGAGGTTAGTGAGCAGGATCAAAAATTTTGAAAAAAGATCTTGACGAATAAAAAGGTGTAGCGTAGTATACGCA